>NZ_JARBFT010000010.1:0-87341 GCF_028863985.1 Vibrio chanodichtyis
GGTATTTCTATCGACGGCCACGTGGAAGGCTGGTTCTCAGACGACACACCAAAACGTTTTGAAGCCTACGGCTGGCAGGTCATCCCAGCGGTTGACGGTCACGATGCGGAAGCGATTAACGCAGCAATTGAAGCGGCGAAAGCCGACACGTCTCGCCCAACCCTGATTTGTACCAAAACCATCATCGGTTTTGGCTCGCCAAACAAAGCCGGCTCACACGATTGTCACGGTGCGCCACTGGGCAACGATGAAATCAAAGCTGCCCGTGAATTTTTAGGTTGGCAATACGCACCATTTGAAATCCCAGCGGACATCTACGCCGAGTGGGATGCCAAAGCCGCAGGCGCCAGCAAAGAAGCGGCTTGGGATGCGAAATTCGCCGCTTACGCCAAAGCTTACCCAAGCGAAGCGGCAGAATACCAACGCCGTATCACCGGTGAGCTGCCAGCCAATTGGGAGGCTGCGACTAGCGAGATTATCGCTAACCTGCAAGCCAACCCTGCCAACATTGCATCGCGTAAAGCTTCACAAAATGCACTAGAAGCGTTCGGCAAACTGCTGCCAGAATTTATGGGCGGCTCGGCTGACCTTGCACCATCTAACCTCACCATGTGGTCTGGCTCTAAGTCACTAACCCGCGAAGATTTCTCAGGCAACTACATCCACTATGGTGTGCGTGAGTTTGGTATGACCGCAATCATCAACGGTATCGCGCTGCACGGTGGCTTTGTGCCTTACGGTGCGACCTTCCTGATGTTTATGGAATACGCGCGTAACGCGATGCGCATGGCCGCACTGATGAAAGTGCAAAACATCCAAGTCTACACCCATGACTCGATTGGTCTCGGTGAAGATGGCCCAACTCACCAGCCGGTAGAGCAAATCGCTTCTCTGCGTCTGACGCCAAACATGAGTACATGGCGTCCTTGTGACCAAGTCGAATCGGCTGTAGCGTGGAAACTGGCGATTGAGCGTAAAGATGCACCATCGGCGCTGATTTTCTCGCGTCAAAACCTGGCGCAGCAACCACGTAGCGCTGAGCAAGTGGCGAACATCGCCAAAGGCGGTTACATCCTCAAAGATTGCGCAGGCCAGCCTGAGCTGATTTTGATTGCGACCGGCTCTGAAGTGGAACTCGCAGTTGCGGCTTACGAGCAACTGAGCGCAGAAGGCAAAGCGGTTCGCGTAGTATCCATGCCATCAACCGATGCGTTTGATAAACAAGATGCAGCCTACCGTGAAGCCGTACTGCCCGCGGCCGTGACTCAGCGTATTGCGATTGAAGCCGGGATTGCCGACTTCTGGTACAAGTATGTCGGCTTAAATGGCCGCATCATCGGTATGACCAGCTTTGGTGAATCAGCCCCCGCCGATCAACTGTTCAAACTGTTTGGCTTCACCACTGAAAACGTGGTGCAGCAAGCGAAAGAACTACTGGCGTAATTAAAAACGATTCTTTTCTTTGTTTAACAAAGAAAAATCGATGATAAAAAAATCCCGCTGCGGCGGGATTTTTGTTTTAGAGGATAGCTAATTACTCTTTTGAAAAAAACTGTGTATTGATAGCCATGCATAAGTTGCCATTTGATATATAAGCTGAATCACGATTGGACAATTCTTTGATAGCGGTTTTGCTAATTCAGCATTTCACAGATAACTACATGGATTGGGAAATCAATTATTTTAGTGTCCCGTATTGATGGTATAGTTTTCTTCCATTATCGTATTTAATAAAAAGGCTAATACAGGTATTTAGGAGCTTTGGGGGAAGACCTGTATTAGCACGTATTTAGAGTCTTAATTTCTATAAAATACCTGCTTGGTGGATGGTATTTACATTAATTACACCTAAAAAAACGCCACTTTCCCGCTGAATGACAGGTAAAGCAGTTATTGATTTTTCATTCATGTATTTCAGAATGTTACTGCATAGTTGATCTGAATATGAGCACTTGAAACTTGTCGTCATTACATTACCAATCGGTAACATCAAGTCATAGCGACGATGAATAGCTCTACGTAGATCACCATCAGTAAAAACACCGGAAACTTTGTTGTCCGACAATATCGCAATCAATCCAAATCCAGTGTTACACATTAGCTCAACCGCATCTGCTATTTTTGTATCGGCGTTACAAAATGCTTGTTGATGTTTATCGCTGAGTAATTGATCTAACGTAAGTAATAATTTATTACCTAAGGCCCCAGCAGGATGAGATAGGGCAAAATCATGCTTGCTAAACCCTTTCATTGTCATGATTGTAAGAGCCAGAGTATCTCCTAAGATCAAAGTATTAACGGTACTTGCACTTGGTGCTAACCCTAGTGGACATGCTTCTTTATCAACCGCAGTCGATAAACTATATGCACATTGCTTGGCGAGGAAGCTATCAAGATTTTGAGTTATAGCTATGGTTTCTACCATTTTTCTTGTTAGTAAAGGAGCCATTACTTTGAATTCTGGTGCTTCGCCAGAATTTGAAATAAAAATAATAATATCGTCAGATTCAACCATTCCTAAATCACCATGTAAGGCTTCAGCTAAATGAACAAAAAACGATGGAGTTCCAGTTGATGCAAAGGTGGCCGCAATTTTTTTTCCTATATGTCCTGATTTTCCGATCCCAGAAACAATGATTTTACCTTTACATTCACATATAGCACGGCAGACATCAGTGAAGTTACTATCAATCACATCAACAATCTTATTCGCCTGTGCCAACTCCTCTTTCACAATTCTGAGCGCTGTAGAGCGCATCATTTCTATTGCATGAGCAACTTTCATTTCGCAGCATTTTTTCGTCATAAGGTTTCACTTGCCAATCAATCACTTTCACTCCAACACTCTAGCGGGTTATTTTTAGTAATTCAATTATCTGTTTTTTATTTCACTTGAAGAAAATAACCACCAGAAAACTATAATGCATTGATTTTAATTGCAATGTTAATGGCTTTTTTTGCCACCATTAACTTTCATAATTTTCATTTAACTTTTACTTGATTTTCATTTCGTGAGTTAGATCGCTTTTAGTATGAAAGCCAGCATGCATAATGCCGCTACCAAATAACAAAAAAGGTGAAACAAAATGGATACCATAATTTTAGGAGCAGAATGGTTTATCGGACTATTCCAAAAAGGCGGAGAAACTTTGCTTGGCATGATGACAGGCATTCTTCCACTACTCATTTCTTTACTTTGTGCAATGAATGCATTGATTTCATTTATTGGCGAACACCGAGTTGAAAGACTAGCGAGCAGATGTGCAAGCAATCCAGTGTCTCGCTATTTGATTCTTCCCGTTATCGGTACATTCATTTTTTGTAACCCGATGACTCTTTCATTGGGAAAATTTTTGCCAGAACGTTACAAACCAAGCTACTACGCAGCAGGCTCATACTCTTGTCACTCAATGAACGGTTTATTCCCACACGTAAACCCAGGCGAACTATTTGTCTATCTAGGTATTGCAAGTGGTATCACGACGTTAGGTTTGCCTCTGGCACCACTGGCTGTCGCGTATTTATTTGTAGGTATGATTTCGAACTTCTTTAGAGGTTGGGTGACTGACTTTACCACCATGATGGTCGAAAAACAGCAAGGGATTCAATTAGATCGCAAAGTTCATTTCGGTTAATGAGGAAGAGAACATGACTACAACATTAAAAATCAGAGCTGGTAAAGGTGGTTGGGGTAAAGAGCTGATCGTCAACTTCCCCAAAAATAAGAAAATCATGTACATGGTAGGAGGAACCAGACCAGCACTCGTTGACCGTTTAGTTGAATTGACAGGCTTAGAAGCGGTTGATGGATTCGCTGACGGTTGTGATTATGCAGATATGGCTGTAGCCGTAATCGACTGTGGTGGCTCAATGCGCTGTGGTCTGTACCCTAAAAACAATGTTCCGACCCTGAATGTTATGCCTACAGGTAAATCTGGCGTAATGGCGAAATACATAAATGAAAGTAACTATGTTTCTAGTGTTAACGTTGATTGCGTGAGCGTGGTTGATGCCTCTGAAGCTGCAACGAGGACTTCAACTGTTGCAGCTACCGAGATTTCTATTGACTCAAGCAGCGCGACTGTGATGACTAGGGATATTGATATCACTAAAAAACTCACCGAACAATCTGATGGCCTTTTAGCTCGCATCGGTATGGCTATGGGTAATGTTATGGCAGTGTTTTTTCAAGCAGGTCGTGACACGATTGATACAGTGATGTCCACAATCATTCCATTCATGGCATTCGTTTCGATGCTCATCGGTGTGATATTGGCTAGTGGTATTGGAGACACAATAGCTCACGTGTTAGTGCCTCTTGCAACTAATCCTGTTGGTCTAATCATCTTAGCTCTAATTTGTTCATTCCCGTTCTTGTCACCATTCTTGGGCCCTGGTGCTGTTATTGCTCAAGTAATTGGTGTGTTAATCGGTACTCAGATCGGTTTGGGTAACATTCCACCACAATTAGCCCTACCTGCTCTATTTGCGATCAATGCTCAAGCTGCTTGTGACTTTATTCCGGTAGGTCTAGGACTCGCTGAAGCGAAACCAGAAACAGTGCGTGTGGGCGTTCCATCTGTCCTTTATGGACGTTTCTTAACCGGTGCACCAACAGTGTTGTTGGCATGGTTTGCATCAATGTTCATTTACAACTAAGGGCCAGAAGATGAGCTTGTATAGTATTGAAATTATTAAAGTTGGTGAGTGTGCGTTAGAAGCACTTGAAGACGATATGTTGATTTTATTCAACCAGTCAGTGCCAGCCGATGCCGCGCAGTACTGTTTTGTGCACACTCATGATCAATTGAAAGGTGAAATTTCTGTTGGTGGTGAAGTGGTTATCGATGGCAATACTTATCCAATAACCGCTGTTGGTGGTGGTGTTAATCAAAATTTAGGCAATTTGGGACATATTACATTGCGTTTTGATTCATCAAACGAAGCCGACTTCGTTGGTAGCCTTCATTTAGCCGGTACACAACCCTATTCATTGAGAGTTGGTTCAATTATTAGCTTTATTTGAGGTGCTAGCACCTTCACATTTTAGGAGATTCGTTATGAAAACAGCAGTCGTTATTGGTGGCGGTCAAACTCTGGGTAAGTATCTTTGTAAAGGCCTTGCAGAGGCAGGATACAAAGTGGGTGTTGCTGACTTAAATGTTCAAAATGCAACAAAAGTAGCTGATGAAATCTGCACATTACAAGGAGAAAACATCTCTGCCGGTGTTGGAGTAGATGCCACTAATGAGCAAAGTGTTGCCGATGCATTTAAAATCATCAAAGATCAGCTAGGTAGTATTGATATTTTGGTTTATAGCGCTGGTGTAGCAAAAGCCACTAAAATTACCGATTTTACACTACAAGATTTTAATTTTAACGTGAATGTTAACTTAAACGGGTACTTCCTATGTGCTCGTGAAGCTGCTCGACACATGGTTCAACAAGGTAATGGTGGGCGCATTATTCAGATCAACAGCAAATCAGGAAAAGTGGGCAGTAAACATAACGCTGGTTATAGTTCAGCGAAATTTGGCGGGGTAGGTTTAACCCAGTCGATTGCACTTGACTTAGCCGATGACAAAATTACCGTAAATAGTTTAATGCTAGGGAATCTTCTAGAATCTCCAATGTTCCAAAGCTTAATTCCGCAATATGCTAAAAAATTAGGACTAAAAGAACATGAAGTCATGCAACATTACATTGACAAAGTACCTCTAAAAGCAGGCTGTGGCTATGACGACGTATTGAATGTTCTCAAATTCTATATCAGTGATGGTGCTAAATACTGTACAGGCCAATCGATCAACATTACTGGCGGCCAAGTGATGTTTTAATTGCGAATTTAGCTAACTGCACAAGTATTATAGGGGCTGCAAAGCCCCTATAAATTATTTCGTAGTCAGGGGGATTTTATGGGTATAATTTTTGCTATTATAATATTTTTTATTATGACCTGGTGGACAAGATTGTTTTTGAACTATATGAAGTTCACACCAAAAATCAAAGAAAAAAATGAAAATCAGTAAAAGTACACCATCACTATGAAAATTGTGGCACTCACAAACTATCACGATTTATTTCTTATCTTCCATTAGCTAATGCACTTTGGCTATCACTTTGAGGTAATCTATGGATTCTATTTCTTTGTTCATCAGCATAGCAATTGTTGCTTGGGTTACGCAAATAGCAATGAGTTTTTTCCAAATACGCGCCTTTAATAAAATGATTCAATCGATGGCTAGAAAAGGTAAAGTAAAGATCGGTCGAACTAAAAATCGGTTGAAGGCAAGAACAATTGTCGTTTTAGTTGAAGCAGAAAACGGCACCATTATTGATGCTAAGGTACTTCATGGAATCACTGTTTTTGCACGGCCTAAAACACTAACCGAAGTGATTGGTTACACATATCCGCTTAGTAAACAGACTATGGATGGGCTTAATAACGGAATTAAGGAAGCACTTAACGTTGCCTTTCAAACTGAATGACATAACTTTCAAATTATATTCAACATGATACTAATCTGGTGTAGAATAACCTCAAATGTATCGGTAGATTTTATGATGAGTATTGATAGCAGACAAAGTCAGTTGGTTTCTTACCTTCGAAAGAATGGCAAAACAGCAGTAAACGATCTTGCCTCTATTTTCCAGACATCTGGAGCCACGATTAGAAGTGATCTAAGAGCGTTAGAAGAAAAAGGCATTGTGGCAAGACGCTACGGAAGTGCAGAAGCCGTTTCCAGCAGTGGTGCTACCATCAGCACTTCTGAAGAAATTGCTATGGATGAAAAGAAAACGTTAAATCTAGATAAAAAAATCCGAATTGCAGACAAAGCGGCTCAGTTAGTTCGAGATGGAGACTCCATAATCCTAGATTGTGGTAGTACTACACTACAAATGGTCCCGAAGCTTGATAAAATCATGTCATTGACTTTAATGACAAATAGTCTAGATATTGTTCATGCCATGAACGAACTAAACTCAGAACATACGGTGATTATGCCTGGAGGGACTTACAGAAAACGTTCAGCTTCGTTTCATGGAAGTTTAGCGGAAAGAGCCTTTAGTCATTTTACATTTGATAAACTTTTTATTGGGGCTGACGGTTTTGATTTAACTCAAGGTTCCACGACTTACAACGAAGCTTATCAAGTTAGCCAAGCGATGTGTAAATCTGCCAAACAAATTATTGTTGTACTAGACTCCTCAAAGTTTGGTCGAAGAAGCCCAAATGTTGTTGTTCCCCTAGATCTGGTTGATATTGTCGTCACTGACACAGATCTATCCGCAGAACATTTAGACGGATTGAAAAGCAAAGGAATTACGGTTTATCAAGTATAGGATTTTTTAATTTGAAAATTTTCTTTGATGATTGAAATCACATTTCAACACACTGATTGTGTTTAGCCTGTCGTTATGTATCAAAATAGCCCAACTGTTATATTTATATTCAGGTGGGCGTTATGGAGTATTTTACTTTAAGTGCTGAGTGGTTTTTAGGACTGTTTGAAAAAGGTGGTGAAGTCCTTGTAAGTATGGTTACGGAAGTTCTCCCAGTGTTGATATGTCTGCTGATTGCCATGAATTCATTAATCTGCTTTATTGGCCAGCATCGAATTGAAAAACTGGCGGCAAAATGTGCTACTAATCCTATCTCTAGATACTTAATTCTTCCTGTAATTGGCACATTTGTCTTCTGCAACCCAATGAATCTAAGCCTCGGCAAGTTTCTCCCAGAACGTTATAAACCATCTTATTATGCTTCAGCTTCTTATAGTTGCCATTCTATGAACGGTATATTTCCTCATGTTAACCCAGGTGAGTTGTTTATCTATCTCGGTATAGCAAGTGGCTTGACTCAAATGGGTTTATCTTTAGCTCCTTTGGCAATAGGCTATCTATTAGTCGGGCTAGTTTCAAATTTTTTCAGAGGTTGGATAACTGATTTTACTACGGTAATGGTGTCTAAACAGCAAGGAAAAATATTGTCTGACCAAGTTAGTTTTTCATTAGATGGTAGAAAGTGATGAAACGTACGTTAACCGTAGTTGTGGGTAATCAGGGATGGGGTGGCCCCCTTTATATACCAATAATCTCAGGAAAAAAAATACTGTATGTCACTGGAGGGATAAAGCCTAAGGTTGTCGACTACATTAGCCAACTGACAGGTCTTGAACCTGTAGATGGTTTTAAAAACATAATTGCAGATGAAGATATTGCCTTAGTCGTTATTGATTGTGGTGGCACTCTGCGTTGTGGTTTATACCCCAAAAAAAATTTGTATACCCTAAATATTCACGCGACCGGAAAATCAGGCCCCCTTGCCCAATTCATTCATGAGGGGATCTATGCTTCTTCCGTAGATGAATCTTGCATCAGCATCGTGGAACATGAAAACGTAAGTGAACCAAAAAATCGAAAAATCAACGAAAACCATCCGCTAACTTACGAAACAGATAAAAAATTAAGCGAACAAAGTGCTAGCATCATTGCTAAAGTTGGCATGTCGATGGGCAATATCATGTCTACGTTTTACCAAGCGGGCCGGGATACCATAGACACTGTGCTAAAAACTATTTTGCCATTTATGGCATTTGTTTCGATGTTGATTGGCGTAATTTTGGCGTCAGGCCTTGGTGATTTAGTCGCCAAATTGCTTACTCCTCTCTCGTCAAACCCTATAGGCTTGATCGTTTTAGCTCTGATTTGTTCATTTCCGTTATTTTCTCCGTTTTTAGGCCCAGGAGCCGTGATCGCTCAAGTCATTGGTGTTCTGATTGGAGTACAGATAGGTATAGGAACCATACCTCCTCACTTGGCTCTCCCAGCGCTGTTTGCTATCAATTCACAAGCCGCTTGCGACTTTATTCCTGTAGGTTTAGGGCTAGCCGATGCTAAGCAGGAAACCGTAGAAGTCGGTGTACCTTCTGTGTTGTATTCCCGATTTATAACAGGTGCTCCAACAGTATTATTCGCATGGTTTGTATCCATGTTTATATATCAGTAGGTCCGACGATGACTTTGCAGTTCAAAGCAAAAATCACTGAGATAGGTATGCTCGCGACTGAAGCGTTAGAAGAAAACATGATCATTTTGTTTAATCAAACTGCACCTGAAGAAGTAAAAGACTACTGTTTTATTCATGATCAAGGTTTATATTCTGGTATGATCACAAATCAAAGCACATTACTTATTGCAGAGAAAGACTTCATCGTCACAGCAGTAGGGAGTGCAGCAAATCAAAACTTAACCAATTTAGGTCATATAACGATAAAGTTTGATGGGCAAATGGAGCCAGAGCAACCAGGGACTATTCACGTGATAGGACATCGCCCAAATTCAATACATGAGGGGGATGAAATTGTATTTGGTTGATATGAATCAGACGTAACATCGAAGCGTCTATGAGCAATTCTAAACTAGCAGCAAATCCCCATCATCTCCCCCTCAACTCCTCCAACTGCTTTTTCAGCATCGCGGGCAGTGAATAGAGCAACAATAAGCGCAGGGCGTGGTTGATCATTACAAATGCGGGTTCCATGCCGAGCAGTAAGGCGACGGCGGTCATGGCTTCAACACTGCCGGGGATCCAAGCAAGCAGCAGTACCACCCATGATTTATCGAGCAGAATCGAAAAAATGCCAGATACGCTAACCGCCACCAACAGGCCGATCATCGTGACCATCACCCCAGCGCGAGCATATGCCATGGCTTCGCGCCATGTACTATCGGCAATTCGTGAGCCAATCAAAATACCCAGTAAGGCGGTAGCGAACAGCACCATCCATTTCGGCAGTTGCATTTCCATAGTGATGGATAAGCTATTAAAGCTGGCGGTGACCAGTAGCGCCGCCAACATGTAGGGGGCGGGAATGCCGAGTAAGGTAGAGGCTTTACCGAGTAGCAAACTGAACAGCGCCAGAGCCAAGAAAATCAGCCAAGCGTAAAGCGTCACGTTGTTGGTAATAGCGGCGCTATCCGGCACATGGTTGGAGATCAGTAGTGCGAGCAAAGTGAGGATCATCAGCCGGATTGAATGAGCATAAACCACTTTGGTGGACGGTTTTTGGTTTGATTCGCTGATAACTAAAATCGCCGCCATAGCACCCGGCACTGCGCCGAGTAGCGATTCAAACGGCGTCCAACCTTCTTTTTTGGTGAGCCACAAATAGCTCATGCTGATTTGCAGGGTTAAACAACATAACAGGCCAATCAGCAGCGGCAGAGTTAAACTCGCACCCAGCTCAGTCAAACTGATGGTTGTACCGACGCTGATGCCAAGCACAATTTGCACCACCAATAATAACCAGCGTGGCGTTTGCATGCTCAGCCAGCGCTTTTTATGCAGCACAATCACTATAGCGGCGGCAATAAACATTTCCGATAACGGGATCGCAAGCAGGCTCCCCAGCCCAGAGGCAAGAGCGGCAATCAACAGAATTTGGATAACGAGAGTAAAACAAGCTCTTTCGAACATCTTGCTTTCCTTTCAGGTAGATAGCGTAACATCACAGATCCGAATCTTACGCTTTGCAGTCGCAATCAACAACACTGTACTGGCTTATTGGCAGCCGTGTTGTCGCGCGGCCATTGCCTGATAAACATTGTCAGACAACCATTTTACAAACAACAACGCCACTCGCGGTGAAACGAGTGGCGTCGAGTTTTATTGGCAAAACGATGGGATAATCGTTAGAACCAAGTTTCCATTTGCAGTGCAAAGATAGCTTCGCCGCCAGATCCCATGGTTTGGCCACTGCTTGAGTCGATCGCGTAGTTATCTAACTTATCGCTCCAATCCACATAACTGACCGCAAAGCGCAGCTCTGGTCGATCAAAAAATCCTGCCGATGTCGCCAGTTTAAATGTTGGCGCAAAGGTCGCTTTATAAAAACTGCCTTTGGCTTGCGTTTGGCTATTATCCAGATCCATATATTGGTAGGAAGCCTCATAAACTAATTCAAAGTTTTCGGTCATCTCTTGGGCTAAACGCACATTCAGCGATGCCCAGAAAAACTCATCATTTTTCTTCAAGCGATCTTGGCTGTATTCGGCCATTAGTGCTGGGGCTACGCGCCAGCCCTCGGCCAAATACGTCACCCCAGAAGCAAAAGCTCGGGTCGCAAACGCATCGTTGTACAATTCGCCATTAGAGCCAATGCCTTTCAGCTCGGCCCCTAAACCTTCACCAACTAATAAACCATATTGAGATGAGCCTTCATTGAGGCCAAAGAAACTCTGCGCATGGTAAGCCAACAAAGCATGTACGCCACTATCAGCCGTTTTGCTCACGCTATCGCTACGTTTCGCGTTATCGGCGGCATGCATGCCACTGAGCATCAATTGCCAAGGGCCAAAACGGTTATTCATGGTCACGATATAGTTTTCAATTTCAGTGTCTGAGCTATCAATTTGCCCAAAATCGCGCCCATAAATCGAGAAATTGGCCTGCCATTGATCGGCTAATTTAACATCATAAATCCCGGCCCCAGTTCCAGAAAGAAACACGATGTCGGAATCGAAGAAATGAATGTCAAAATTATCACGATCGAAACGTTTACCCGCCCACAGCGTACTCTCCGCAAAAGCGCCGCTGAATGAAGGTAAGTTGGCTAATTCCGCATACATTTGACGCACATTGAGCTTGCTCTCATCGGCAGTCCATTCATTACTGGTTTCGGTACTGTCGGCCAACATGATTTTAAATAGCGCGCTAGAGCCATTTTGCATCTGACGTTTATGGATCAAGTTGGCTTCTAAGTAATTATCATCCTCTAGCCCCAATCGACCAACCGGTGCGCCTAACGCTCCTGCCTCGGTCATATAAGGCCCGGTTCCAACCGCACCATTGAGATCACTGTTGGTCAGCAAACCTGCTCGTGCATAACCATGAAATTCAAAAGATGAATCGGCGGCCGATGCAGTTGGACGCTCAGCCGCCGCTTGCTCAAGTTGCTGGATCCGCGCTTCTAAAGCAGCGAGATCTGTATTGGCATACGCAGCGTGTGAGACTAAAAATAGATTGGCCAACGTGATTGCGATTAAGTGTTTTTTCATTTTGTATCTCCATGACTTATTGAATTATCACCAGAACCTGCAAACGTTCCCAATAATATGACCAATATGTGCGAAGAAACCTCGAAAGAGGCGCAATGCTAAAATCTTTGACTGCTAAGCAAAAAATAATTCGGCGATTGTCTTCACTGGCAAAGACCGATTACTTTGGCTTAATCTCTCAGCTCACTCACTATACACAAGCAAACGGGAACGATCCCGAAAATAATGGAGAATTCATAACTTCATCACGTTATTTGTTGATGCTGTAAATTTGAACTCTCCAACCACTCGCTCCAACCACCACTGATGCTTTCTCGCGTTATGCTAAGAAAAGCTTTAGCGCAGCTTGAGTTGGCAAGGCCGTCATCGCACCTTTTTGAGTGGTTGCCAATGCGCCGCAGCCATTGGCCGCTGTCACCGCCTCTACAATCAGCGCCGGATGCTGCCAATCTTTGGCCACTGACAAGTGATAAAGCAGCCCGCCGACAAAAGCATCACCAGCTCCGGTCGTATCTAGCGGCTTAACCACTTTACCGGCCACCATCTGCTGCCCGTCCGGGGTGACCACTAATGCGCCTTGCGCGCCAAGCGTCACCACCACTAATGGGATCTGGTACTGCTCAAGTGCCTTTAATCCCTCTTCAATCGAATCGGTTTCGGTTAAATATTGCAGCTCATCGGCTGAAAATTTGACCACATCCGCCAAACGCACCGCCTCCATCACTACCGCTCTTAGCTCGCTTGGCTGCGCCCACACTTCTTCACGTAAATTAGGATCAAAACTGATGTAACCCCCAGCTTGTTTCATTTGTTGAATGGCACTCAAGGTGCTGCTGCGACTGGGTTGATTGGCCAACGCGATCGAACAGACATGTAACCATTGGCCGGATTCAAAGCGCGGAATATCACTCGGCTGAAGAAACTGATCGGCACTCGGCTTAACCATAAAGGTAAAGCTGCGCTCGCCATGCTCATCCAGATCCACCAGCACGGTCGAAGTGCGTCGCTCAGGATCAAAAGCTAAGTACTGACAATCGACCTGCTGTTCGATCAAGGTCTGCTGCATAAAACGACCAAAGGGATCGTTCCCGACACGACCAAAAAAAGCACACTCACCACCCAGCCGTGCAATCGCGACCGCAACATTAGCCGGTGCACCACCGGGACATTTTAAATAATGCTGATCTCCATCGGGGATCAAATCCACCACTGCATCACCGGTTAACCATACTTTAGACATCAAACTACTCCTGAAATGATTGTTGGATTGAAGTCTAACTAAAGCGTTTCAGCGGCAACACTAGCGACACTAAAAACGATCCAGAAATTGATGAAATTTGTGAGCTCAGATAAAGATTGGCAATTTGTCGCGCATTTCCACTTTACTTTATTGGGAACGATACCTATCGAATGTTCACCCTTTCGATGACTCCTTTGCTGATCGACTCATCAAGCATCGACTCTTGATTCATTTCTGATCAAGATCAAATTTCATAGTAGAAATATTGCGCACTCGTGTGCTTTAATGTTTTCATACGAACATTAAAGAGCAAAAAACGAAAATAAATAATGCGGAGATAACCATGAATAGTCGCTCAACACGTTTCACCTCCAATGAAGTGCTCGACCTGATTATTGTCGGTGGTGGCATCAATGGTGCTGGTATCGCCGCCGATGCCAGCGGACGCGGACTCAAAGTCGGTTTATATGAAGCAAAAGATTTTGCCAGCGCCACCTCTTCGGCGAGCTCGAAGTTGGTGCATGGCGGTCTACGCTATTTAGAACATTATGAATTTCGCTTAGTCAGTGAAGCACTGGCCGAACGCGAAGTGCTACTCAATAAAGCCCCACACATTGTCACGCCAATGCGTTTTCGTCTGCCGCACCGACCTTTCTTGCGCCCAGCTTGGATGATCCGTGCCGGGTTATTTCTTTATGATCACTTAAGCAAACGAACTTCACTGCCCGCCAGCCATAAAGTGGCGCTTAAAGCGGGAACCATCACCAAACCGGAAATGGCGGTGGGTTTTGAATATTCCGATTGTTGGGTCGATGATGCGCGCTTGGTACTGCTCAATGCACTGCAAGCCCATGAACAAGGCGGTGAAGTGCTCAATTACTGCACGGTAGAAAAAGCCCAACGCGTGGGTAAGTTATGGCACGTGACGCTGTTTGATGAGCAAACCAAGCAACGCTTTGAGCGCCGTAGCCATGCATTAGTCAATGCAACCGGTCCTTGGGTCAAACAATTTTTACATCACCATGCCCAGCTCAATTCGCCTTATGGCATTCGCTTAATTCAAGGCTCACATATTATCGTGCCGCGCATTCACGCTGAGCCGCAAGCCTATATTTTGCAAAATGAGGATAAGCGAATTGTGTTCGTGATCCCTTATCTTGAACAATATTCGATGATCGGCACCACCGATGTGGAATACCACGGAGATCCGCGACAAGTCGCCATCACCGATGCTGAACGTGATTATTTGATTGCGATTGTGAATAAGCATTTTATCCATCAAATCACACGCTCTGATATTATTGCGGAGTTTAGCGGAGTGCGGCCACTGTGTGATGATGAATCCAATTCCCCACAGGCGATAACCAGAGACTACACGTTGGCGCTGGATCACCCAGACGATCAAGCACCATTGCTGTCCATTTTTGGTGGCAAGCTGACCACTTATCGTAAACTTGCTGAAGCAGCAATGGCCCAACTTGCCCCTTTCCTGCCACAGATGGGTGCGCCATGGACCGCTAATGCCTCATTGCCCGGCGGTGAAGGTTTTGATCATCTCACGTTAAAAAATCAGCTACTCACTGAGTTTCCATTTATTGCCGAACCTTTAATCGCACGCTGGCTACGCAGTTATGGCAGCCGTACCCGGCAACTGTTAATGGGCGTCACCGCGATCGATGATCTCGGGATGGCTTTTAGTGATGAGCTGTATCAAAAAGAAATCGACTATTTGTGTGAGCAAGAGTTTGCTCGGCAGGCGAGCGATATTTTCTGGCGCAGAAGCAAACTTGGCTTGAATCATGATCATGCGTTAATGATCAAAGTGGAAAGCTATTTGCAGCAAAGAGAGCTCAATCAGCGGATTGCCCAACAAGCGGTTTAAATAGCCATAGCCTTGAATAGCTATACTCTTGAAGTGCTTACTCTTGAAGAAAGTAATGGTGTGAATTTTATTGATCAAGACACTCAAAAGATGGGGTAACCATGTTAACCCCCACTTTTTCAGATCATTTTGAATGGTTTGAGTGTCTGTTTTAGTACTGCAATACTCAACTTATTGTCCAGCTAAGATAAAACGCACTTCAACTCGGCGGTTACAGGCACGACCAGTCTGCGTGTTATTGCTACACGCAGGCACATGCTCGCCAAAGCCGCGGGTATAAATGGTATTTTGCGCCACCTGACGCTGGATCAGCGCATTTTTCACCGCATTGGCTCTTCTTTGTGACAGGGTATCGTTAAATCGCTCTGTGCCGGTGCTATCAGCGTGGCCTTCTAACACCACTTCAATTCCATTTTGAGTGGATAAAAAGCGCGCGACGCGATCTAACCATTGTAGAGATTGACTGGAAAGCTGAGCCGATCCAGTGGCAAACTTGACGGTTTGTTTTAACTTTATCGTGGGGTGAGCGCCGGCAATAAATTCATGCTCAATACCGCTCGTGAGCAAATATTGCTGGATCAGCATATAGCGATTCGGTTGTGGTTGCGGTATGTTGTGCGGCAGTGCGACCACACTCTTCTTGGTGGCATAGCCCCACTCTGGATGACGCACATCCGCATCACTTTGCGGCGCAACATCCAACAAATTGTTACTGAGCATACGATCGGTTGCCAGTGAACCACATCCCGCCAAGCATAATGTCATGCAGCAAATCCAGAATTTCATATCCCATACTCAGTTGTTGATCTCTTATATAGTATCGGCGCATTTGGTAAAACTTTATTGCTGATCAATAACAATTTACCCAGCGCTAGCTTGCCATCACATAATCCATGGTTAGAATGTGGCTGGTTGTTCATTTCCGTATGGACAGCGACTCACGGAATCCGGTCTGTGATTTCAAGCGGATCAACTCTCTTGATTACTTGAGCGCAAGCGCTTCAAGTCGCAAGGCAATATTGCTGTTAAAGGACGTTAAACGTTTTATGTCGAAAATTATTATTCCCTTAGTTGTTTTTCTACTCGCTGGCTTTATGATTTATCGCACTTGGACTAACCATAAAGCGGCCGATGCTAATTTTGCGGCTGGACAACATTTTCTGACCGAAAATGGCCAACGTGAAGATGTGATCACCACCGATAGTGGCTTGCAGTACCAGGTATTGCAAGCGGGCAACGGAACCGAGCATCCGGGGCCGAAAAATCGGGTAAAAGTGCATTACCACGGTGAATTAATCGATGGTACGGTGTTTGATAGTTCAGTAGCACGCGGAGAACCGATCAGCTTTGGGTTGAACCAAGTGATCAAAGGTTGGCAAGAGGGTGTACAACTGATGGTGGTCGGCGAAAAAACACGCTTTTATGTGCCAAGCAATCTAGGCTATGGCAAAAGTGGCACTGGCCCTATCCCACCTTCTGCCGTATTAATTTTTGAGGTTGAACTGCTGGCGATTGAATAAATTCGCTGAGTTTGCCGCAAACAGATTGGATCTCGCGCTGAACCGAGCAATCCATTTAATACGCCATCCATAGAATAGAAAAAGCTGCCGCGGCAGCTTTTTTTGGCGCTAAATAATCCTCACCGCTGAAGCTGGCTGAGCCGCAGCAGGATAAAACGCCAATCCTTGCTCGCTGACCAATACACAATCCATCCCTCCAGCATGCGCCGCTTGCATACCTAGCTGAGTATCCTCAAACACCAGACACTGCTTAGGCTGTAATCCCATCTGCTCACAGGCACTCAAAAAGGTTTCGGGATGCGGTTTATGCTCAGTGACATCGCTCGCACTGACAATCACATCAAATTTATCCACGACTTGGGCACGAGTGAGTAAACCCAGCGCACTTGCTCGTTGACTGCCTGTGCCAATCGCCATCTTTTTCTGACCATGCCACTGACACAATAGCTGATAGGTAGCAGGGATCAGATCCGCTTGCAAACCCAACTTAGCAAACTGCGCCATCTTATAAGCCGCCACCTGCTCAGGATCCAGCGTCATATTTAATTTGTGATTGATCTGCTTAACAATTTTTGCACTAGGCATGCCTCCTAAGCCATAAAGCCACGCGGCATCAAAGGGAAAGTCAAACTGCTCAGCAGTGGCTTGCCAAGCGGCTATATGCGCCGGCATGGTATCAAGAAGAGTTCCATCCATATCAAAGATGAAGCCATGGTACTGATTAAAATTGATACTAATCACGTTATCTCCCACGCTTAATAAGGAATTTGTCATTAATAATTCATAGAAAACCGAATCGGATAAGCTTCTAAGCTATTGATCGTTTGCTTATTACCAGTACACTGCAGCGCAGTTTAGATTCAGACATTCATTTACGCTTGCAACAGTCTGTTAAGTAAAATAATAACTAGGTAATACCATGAATATTAAAAATAAGCTGTATAGTTTGGCCATCATAGCCATTTTAGGATCGATTGCGATTTTTTTTACTACCTCACAATTCGCCACCACCAACGATGAGCTTAATCGAGCCGTCAACCAAGTCGATAAACTCGAAGTCCGATTACTCAATTTAAGACGTAACGAAAAAGACTTTCTGCTGCGCAGTGATGCAAAATATCTCGAAACTTTCCAGAAAAATAGTGACCTTTTTCTCGCTCTACAAAGTGATCTCGATGCGGTCATGTTCAAGTATCAGCTTGGGGATTCTAACGCGCTACGCAGTGATTTACTCGAATACAAACGCAGTTTTGAACAATTGGTCAATGCTTATCAAACTCTAGGTTTAGATCAACAACGTGGTTTATGGCACAGCTACTATCAAGCGTTCAACCACACTCAACAGCAGCTATCAACCGATGCGCGCTTAGCCCTGCACGATTTTCATCAACAACTGCTGGACGGTACCATCACCAGCAACGCATTTAACCAATATCCTCAGCTCATCAATGCCGCACAAGCCGTCGTAGCCCAAAAAAAGGTGATTGGTTTAACCTACAATCAAGGTTTACTTGGCCAAGCACGAGCCAAGTCTCATGCGGTAGAAGAGCGCTTTAAAAACTTCTCAACCATGTTGAGCCAAGCGGTTGAGCAAAAACAGCACACCATGAAAACGGTTCAAATCACGGTCACGGTTGGCGTAGTGTTCGCCATTTTGTTGGTGATTTACCAAATTAGCCGCTCGATTAACTTACAGATCACCCAGCTACTCGCTGTGATCCAGCGCATTGCCCAAACCAATGATATTTCTCTGCGTGCCAAACTGACTGGTCAAGATGAATTAACTGCGGTCGCCCGTTACTTCAATGGACTACTGGATAAATTTGAGCAATTGATCAGCGGCTCACAAACTAAATCTCATCAGTTGTATACCAGCACTTCGAGCATGCATAACGAACTTGAGCAGGTAATTACACAGTTTAATGTCCAGTCGGAACATATTGCGTTAATGGCAACCTCGGTACAACAGATGGTCTCCACCATCAGTGAAATTTCGCAAAGCACCAATATTGCGGTCGATGGCGTCAACCAAGCCACTCACAATGCCGAACATGGGCGCAGCGTAGTCGTCACCACAGTGAAAAACATCGATCTACTCTCATCAACTCTGCAGAAAAGCCAAATCTCGATTGGTTCACTGAACACCTTAGTGGAAAAAATTGGAGGTGCGGTCAGCATTATTCAGGGCATTGCCGAGCAAACCAATTTGCTGGCGCTCAACGCTGCGATTGAAGCTGCGCGTGCCGGTGAACAAGGACGTGGATTCGCCGTGGTGGCTGATGAAGTACGTTCACTGGCCACTCGTACCCATCAATCCACCGAAGAGATCACCCGAGTGGTGTCGGATATTCAGTCTCAGATGAGCCAAGTGGTCGAAGAGATTGTACAGTGTAATCATCAAGGGCAAGAGACGCTCAGTGCATCACGTCAACTTGATGAAAGCTTGCAGCAAATTATTTTTGATATGAACACTATTCAAGATAACTCGCAGCGGATTGCAGCGGCAATTGAAGAGCAAGGTTGTGTGATGGATCACGTCAGTCAATCGATCACCGAACTGAATACCATTTCTGACAACAATATGCATTCGGCACAGCACTGCCTAGTTGAGGTGGACATGGTTTCTCGCCAAGCCCATGAAATGGATGAAACGGTTGCCGAGTTTCATACTAATCGAAATCAATAAGTAAAGGCACCAGCGTATCACTTAAGCCTGCGCGAAGGCTCTGCTTGAGCCTTCGTGAGTTAATCAAACCGCGGAATAATCGAGCCGTAATTCTTCTAGTTGAACATATCGCCTCTATTGCTATTACCCACAACGGAGCAAAGATGCGATCAGTTAGAATAATGCTCCAAATAGACAATCGTGGCGGCAGTGCGTGAAGGTACATCCAGCTTTTTCAGTAAACTTTTCATATGCACTTTCACGGTCGATTCTGAGATAAACAGACGCTCAGCGATCTCTCGATTACGAAATCCTTTCGCCACTTCCGACATGATCTGCATTTCGCGTTCCGTCAATGTGGCAAAAGGATTGCGTACCTCTCCACGATTCAGCAAATAGCGTGTCACCGCCTCACTGTAAGCTTTATCCCCTTGCAACGCTTGTTTAAGCAGGGCGATCAATTGATCCGGTTCAGTATCTTTGAGCAAATAACCGTCCGCCCCCGCCTTAACCAGCGCTTCAATATCCGCCGCACTATCGGAAACCGTTAAGATCACCACATAGGCATCACACTCATCCATACGCAGTGCGGTAAGCGTATCTAAACCGGACATGCCCTTCATATTCAAATCAAGCAAGATCAAATCCGGTCGCAAATCGTGTGCCAGCGCAATCGCTTCGGCGCCATTACTTGCTTCGGCCACGACGTCGAATTCCGCTTCAAAATTGAGTAATTGATGAATGCCGCGGCGCATCAATGGGTGATCATCCACCAAAAGAACCTTATAGCTCATTATTCTGTATCTCCTCGTTCAATGGTTATCACCCGATCTGATCCTGGTGTCTCAAGTGGCTTGGGCATAAGTCAGCCTCACCTTGCACCCTTTACCCGGTGCAGAGTCAACCTGTAACGTGCCACCTAAACGGGCTGCACGCTCTTGCATAATGCTCATCCCATAATGGTTAAGCTTGTGACCTTGTGGATCAAAACCGATCCCGTCATCTTCAATCGTGACCAGCACCTCCCCGGCTTGCTCTTGGCAATTAATCTTAATCGTGCTGGCCTTAGCATGTTTAATGGCGTTAATCGTGGCTTCACGGATCAACTGCACTAAATGCACTTGTTGATGGGCATCGAGATCCATCGATGACAAGGCATTATTCAGTTCAATATTAGCCTCGGTTTGTGCCGCAATCTGAGTCAACATACTCTGCAATGACTGCCCAAAACTGCCTTCACTTAAGGTGAGACGAAAAGTGGTCAGTAACTCGCGCAATTGGGTATAAGCATCCGATAAACCTTGGTCGATATCGCCAATGATGGTTTCCGCTTTGCTCAAATTGGCTTCGGCAGGCAGTGACATCACCGAACGCTTCAGCAAGGTGAGCTGAATTTTCAAATAAGATAGCGATTGCGCAAGTGAATCATGCAATTCGCGCGCGATAGTGGCGCGTTCTTCCATCAAAAGCAACTGTTCGGCTTGGCGCTGCGCTTGGTTGTAGTATATTGCGCGTGACAAAATCTGCGCGAAATTATCAATCAATGCACGATCGGGCCCCGGCGCACTGGCATCCCAATATAACAACCCCAGATGCTGTCCATCTAAAGTGAGTGGGGTTTGCAGCATCAATCCGCCACTTGGCTTGCCTTCCTCTAAAATCAAAGACTTACCAGCTTGGTCATCAATTTCTAAGCGTAGAGCACAGATCCCATCCACTGCTACCCAGTGACGCAAAATATTTTGGAAATTACTCGCGGTGATCCGTGAAGCGGTCAACTCTTGCGATGAGTGGTACAACACTTGTAAGGTTTGATTCGCGGCTTGTAGTTTATGGGTTTTTTCATTCACCGCATGTTCTAGTCCACGATACAAATTACCGAGATCACCAGCCATGCTGTTAAAAGTACGCGTGAGGATGCCCATTTCGGTGCTGCTGGTTTCGTCTAAGGCGACATCAAAGGTGCGATTTTTGATTTTTTCACTGGCGGCCACCAGCGCATTTAACGGTTTGACCACCTCTTCACGAATGTAATACACCACAAACAGCGAGACGGCGAAAATCCCACCAAGACCAAAACTGCCGACCGCAGCCAAGGCAATCAGCTTACGTTCAGAAAAGCGTTGCAGCTTAAGCACAAAGCTATCCACCAAACTGACAAAAGGGGCCACTTCATCAAAATATTGCACTTTATTTTCACTATTGAGCACTTTTTTGAGCTGATGCCAACGGTCGATCAATTGGTAATAATCACGCTGAATATCGCTCGGTACCGTCCAATGCAACAGTGCCAACATCGAAGGTGAATACAGTGAATGCTCAAACAGATAAATGTGTGCTTGGTAATCTTTCGATTGGGCTTGAATATCATACGCCAGTCGATAACTTTGCATGCGCATCGAGCCAGAAACGTTGACCGCTTCGGCATCATTCAGTGACGAAGCCAACGTGACAATCGCCACCCCTGTGGTCAAGGCGGATAAGAATAGGATCAGCAGCATAGCTTTCGCCATGGTACGCGTTAATGATTTGGGTACCGAACTCGACAACGCCATTTCTCTCTCATCACTCACTAAGCAGCCACCTCTTTGCGCCAACATTATCCGATTTGGGGCTACACTATCCGAAATGAGTAGGTAGATTTATTGATCCAAAACAACCGCCCCGCCTAATTACCTCCTAAGAGGTATTTATACAAATAGGTTAAAAACTACAATTTGTGTATGGAAATAGGGTTGGTTGTGAGCGCGCGGGGGGAAACAATGGTCGATTTAAGCAAACGACGCTGGTTTACCGCTGGCCAGCAAACGCCGCCAAGCCAAGTCAGATTGCCTTGGATAGCCAACCCATCAGCATTTATTGATGACTGTACTCGCTGTGGTAAATGCCTCCAAGCGTGTGAAACCCAGATCATCAAAACCGGCGATGGTGGCTTTCCCAGCATCGATTTTTCGCTAGATGAATGCACTTTCTGTTATCAATGTGCCCAAAGCTGTCCGGAACCGATTTTTCTGCCGCAAAGTGCCGCACCTTGGCAAGCCAGCGCTCAAATTGCCAGCCAGTGTCTGGCGCATAACCAAGTGGAGTGCCGTTCTTGTCAGGATGCTTGTCCTGCCGAGGCGATCCAGTTTGCTTTACAACTTGGACGCACAGCGACGCCACAGGTCAATCAACCAAACTGTTCCGGTTGTGGTGCTTGTGTTGCCGTTTGTCCAAGCAGCGCAATCGCCGTCTACTATACTGCCGTTGACTATACTAAGAATATCGCTTAAACCGCGAGGCAAAATTGGAGAGCAAGATGTCACAACCTTTAAATTCACTGCATGAAATCCACATTTCAAGCTTAGTGATCCACACTTTGCCAGAGCATCTCGCCACCGTAAAACAACAAATTAGCCAACTGGCTGATGTCGAAATTTACGGCGAGGACCCGCAAGGAAAACTCGTCGTGGTGGTGGAAACTGAACGCCAAGGCTTCATCACCGAAACCATTGAACACATCAATCATCTTCCTAATGTGCTGAACGCTTTTTTGGTATTTCACCAAGTAGAAAGCGCAGAAGAAGATGAACTATAACCCTGCCACTTGAAATACGCGCTCACCTACCCTAAGGGTGGGTGACAATCAAGTGGCAAGCAATAATTACACACTAGAAATGCCTTTTCTCAACTCGAGGTAATGTATGAAAATGACCAGACGTGCGTTTGTGAAAGCAAATGCAGCTGCCTCCGCCGCAGCGGTTGCAGGGATCACCCTCCCCGCTTCTGCCGCTAATTTGATCGCAAGTTCCGATCAAACTGCTATTCATTGGGACAAAGCGCCTTGTCGTTTTTGTGGTACTGGTTGCTCTGTACTCGTCGGAACCCAAAATGGTCGCGTTGTTGCCACCCAAGGTGACCCGGAAGCTCCGGTAAACAAAGGCCTGAACTGTATCAAAGGTTACTTCCTGTCTAAAATCATGTATGGCCAAGATCGTCTCAAGACGCCACTGCTGCGTATGAAAGATGGTCAATATCATAAAGACGGCGATTTTACCCCTGTCTCTTGGGACACCGCTTTTGATGTGATGGCAGAAAAATGGAAAGCGTCACTCAAAGCCAAAGGCCCATCCAGCATTGGGATGTTCGGCTCTGGTCAATGGACGGTGATGGAAGGCTACTCAGCAGTAAAACTGATGAAAGCCGGTTTCCGCAGCAATAACATTGACCCGAATGCGCGCCACTGTATGGCTTCTGCGGTAGTAGGCTTTATGCGTACCTTTGGTATTGATGAACCAATGGGCTGCTATGATGACTTTGAACACGCCGACGCTTTCGTGCTGTGGGGTTCAAACATGGCGGAAATGCACCCAGTGCTTTGGACGCGGATCACTGATCGTCGCTTGAGCCACCCGCACGTCAAAGTCAACGTATTGTCGACTTATTACCATCGCTCGTTTGAATTGGCGGATCACGGCTACATTTTCCACCCGCAATCGGATCTTGCGATCGCCAACTTCATCGCCAACTACATCATTCAAAACAATGCGGTGAACTGGGATTTTGTCAACAAACACACCCATTTCAAACAAGCGACCACCGATATCGGTTACGGTTTGCGTGATGAGCACCCACTGCAAAAACAAGCGAAGAATCCCAACGTCGACAGCGTTAGCGATATTTCATTTGAGCAGTACAAAAAATCGGTTGCCGCGTACACGGTTGAAAAAGCCGCTGAAATTTCAGGTGTTGCGCCAGATAAACTGATCGCATTGGCGAAACAGTATGCCGATCCAAATACCAAAGTGATGTCACTGTGGACTATGGGTATGAACCAACATACTCGTGGAGTTTGGATGCAAAGCTTGGTCTACAACCTACATTTGCTAACCGGTAAAATTGCTACTCCGGGTAACAGTCCATTTTCACTGACTGGTCAGCCATCGGCTTGTGGTACCGCTCGTGAAGTGGGGACTTTCTCACACCGTTTACCTGCGGATATGGTGGTGGCCAACCCGAAACACCGTGCGATTGCCGAAAAAATTTGGCAACTGCCAGAAGGCACTATTCCTGATAAACCGGGCTTCCACGCGGTACAACAAGATCGCATGCTCAAAGATGGGGTGCTGAACTGTTACTGGGTACAATGTAACAACAACATGCAAGCCGGTCCGAACATCAACGAAGAGCGTTTACCGGGTTATCGTAACCCTGAAAACTTCATCGTCGTCTCAGATCCTTACCCAACCGTCACTGCGCAAGCGGCGGACCTGATCCTGCCAACCGCGATGTGGGTAGAAAAAGAAGGGGTTTACGGTAACGCAGAGCGTCGTACCCAAGCTTGGTACCAACAAGTGAAAACCGTCGGCGAAGCACGTTCAGATTCATGGCAAGTGATTGAGTTTTCAAAACGCTTCAAAGTTGAAGAAGTGTGGCCAGAAGAGTTGCTGGCGAAAGCCCCACAATGGCGTGGCAAAACTCTGTTTGATGTCTTGTTCAAAAATGGTCAAGTGGATAAATTCCCACTCAGCGAAGCGCGTGAACTGAACGATGATGCCCATCACTTTGGCTTCTACATTCAAAAAGGCTTATTTGAAGAGTATGCCTCGTTCGGCCGCGGTCATGCCCATGATTTAGCCCCTTACGATGTTTACCACCAAGTTCGTGGTCTACGTTGGCCAGTGGTCGATGGTAAAGAGACCAAATGGCGCTTTAAAGAAGGTTTGGATCCTTACGCTAAAGCGGGTTCAGGCTGGGATTTCTACGGTAAGCCAGATGGTAAAGCGTGGATCATTTCATCCCCTTACGAAGCTCCACCAGAAGTACCAAACGCAGAATATGACCTGTGGCTGTGTACCGGACGGGTTCTGGAACACTGGCATACTGGCACCATGACTCGTCGTGTGCCTGAGCTGTACAAAGCCGTACCGGATGCATTGTGTTATATGCACCACGAAGATGCGCAAGCTCGTGGTTTACGCCGCGGTGATGAAGTGCTGATGTCTAACTCACGTGGTGAAGTGCGAGTTCGCGTTGAAACCCGTGGCCGTAACAAGCCGCCTAAAGGCTTAGTGTTCGTGCCTTTCTTTGATGCACGCATTTTGATCAACAAGTTGATCCTCGATGCGACCGATCCACTTTCGAAGCAAACTGACTTCAAAAAGTGCCCGGTGAAAATCACTAAAGTCGCGTAACCCTGATTGTACTGGGCTGCTCGTCAGCCCAGATAAAGAATTAAGCCGCAAGGCGGAGAATTTACGATGAAAAAACAACTCATTGCCTTACTTTCAGTGTTTACGGTACTGGCTGGTATCGCACATGCTGAGCTGAATAATCCAGGCGGGATTGGTGGTTTAGAATCACTGCGTGGCGCCAGCGAAATTGAAGATACGCGCGCCGCGGATCCCATGAAAAAATTTCCACGTGAACAAGCGTTGGAAAGTGATTTTGTCTATCAGCCACCGCTGATCCCACACAATATTCGTAATTACGAAGTCTCGT
The DNA here is from genome assembly GCF_028863985.1 of Vibrio chanodichtyis. Classification (NCBI taxonomy): domain Bacteria; kingdom Pseudomonadati; phylum Pseudomonadota; class Gammaproteobacteria; order Vibrionales; family Vibrionaceae; genus Vibrio; species Vibrio chanodichtyis. The sequence goes on from NZ_JARBFT010000010.1 coordinate 25,848, forward strand.
TAAACGCGAATAAGTGTCTGGCTTGCCACAGTTGGAAAAATGCCAAAGAGATGGGCGCGACCAAGATCAGCGTAACGCACTTTATCAATCGTGAAGATGCGGTACTTTCGGATGTCTCTCCACGTCGCTACTTCTGTTTGCAGTGCCACGTGCCTCAAGCCGATGCCAAGCCACTGGTTGAGAACGATTTCGAACGCGTTGATGCGCTTCGTTAACCCCAAAGAGGCCATTTATGAAATTTCTAAAAGCGTTTTGGCTTCGTTTATCTCGTCCAAGTAAAGCCGCCGTTGGCGTAGTATTACTGATGGGATTTATTGGTGGCCTACTGTTTTGGGGCGCATTCAACACTGGGATGGAAGCCACCAACAGCGAAGAGTTTTGCTCAGGTTGTCACGCTCCGATCGTAGCTGAAATTCAAGAGACGATTCACTATTCAAACCGTTCAGGCGTTCGAGCCATCTGCTCTGACTGCCATGTACCCCATGAGTGGGGCGATAAAATTGTGCGTAAAGTGCAAGCCTCCAAAGAATTGGTCGCCCACTTTATTGGTACCATTGATACTCAAGAGAAGTTCCAAGCACGCCGTGCTCACTTAGCAGAACGTGAATGGGCACGCTTGAAAAAGAATGACTCGTTGGAATGTCGTAACTGTCACCAGTTCAACTACATGGATTTTTCAGAGCAAAGTACGCGTGCTGCGCAACAGCACTCCACCGCACTCGCCTCTGGTGAAAAAACCTGTGTCGACTGCCATAAAGGTATCGCACATAACCTACCCGACATGCATGGTGTTGAAGGCTGGCAATAAGGAGATCCGCTATGAGTACTCTTGAATCGATTTTTTGGCACGTCCTCGGTTACAGCGCCATGCCAGTGATCATTCTGGCCGGTTTCCTTGGGGTGGCCGTGGTTTCACTTGGCCTACTGGCCATGACCAAAGATAAATAAATAGATACCGTTAAACCTCCAAAATCCGGTGCTCAGCGCCGGATTTTTTTGTATAGAGAAAAAGGTCTGCCATTGGCAGACCTTGAAATATTCAACCCTTCTCAGTGCCACGCTGGCTATGGCGCACTGTCGATTTCTGGTTTGAGATAATGCTTGGCCTTTAGCCCAAACCACTCCGGTAATACGGTACCAATCGAAATCGATGACCAGGTACCAGAGATCACCCCAATAAACATGGCAATCGCAAAGCCTTGCAATGGTGCGCCGCCCATTAACCATAATGCGGCAATCGTCATCAAGGTCGTGCCAGAGGTGACCATAGTGCGCGAGAAAGTCGCGATCACCGCCTGATCATTAATCGCAGCGGTCGGGGTCTGTTGTTTGGCTATCAATAGCTCACGGATCCGATCCGCAATGATGATGGAATCATTCAGTGAATAGCCGAGTACCGCCAATATTGCCGCAAACACGGTGAGATTAAACTCCATCTGCGTTAGCGCAAAAAAACCGATCACTAACACCACATCGTGCAGCAAAGCCAACAAAGCACCACTGGCTAAACGCCATTCAAAGCGAAAGCTTAAATAAGCGAGGATCGACAGCAGGCAGATCAATAACGCTAAGCCACCTTGGTTGACCAAATCTTCCCCGACTTGCGATCCAACCATGCTATTGCTAACAATCTCAACCTGCGTCGAGAGTTGGTGAAGTAGCGCGTCGATCTCTAGCGGAGCGGCAGCTTGATCCGCTAATGGGTAACGGATCACCCAGCGTCCATCCTCACCCGATGGGGTAGCGGTAACCGAATCACCTAATGCCGGCTGTAGCTGTGCGATAAGCTCGGTTTTAGTGACCGAACGATCGATGATCGCCTCGGTCACCATACCACCGGTAAAATCCAGCCCCATATTGAGACCTTTGCTGGCCAATGCGGCCACCGACACAACCACCAACAACATCGAGACTAGGCCGGTGATGTAACGAATAGGACGAATGCGCGCTTTAAAATATTCAATCATGGCTTATACCCTTACATCACGACGCGTATCGCGTCCCCAAATCAGATTAATTAATGCTCGTGAAGCAAATACACCACTGAACATACTGGTCAGCAAACCCAGACCCAGGGTCAATGCAAAGCCTTGGATCGGCCCATTACCGATCGAATACAGAATAACGGCCGTGATCATCGTAGTAATGTTGGCATCAAAAATCGTGCTAAAAGCACTCTGGAAACCCGTATCAATCGCTTGAGCAAAATTACGCCCTTCCGCCAACTTGTCACGGATCCGCTCAAAAATCAGCACGTTGGTATCCACCGCCATGCCAACTGTAAGCACCAATCCCGCAATACCGGGTAAGGTCAATACTGCCCCAGGCAGTAGTGCAATCAAGCCCAGCAAGCACGCCATGTTGATCAATAGCGCCAAGTTCGCCACCCAGCCAAGACGGCGATACCACAGCGCCATAAACGTCAGCGTCATGGCCATGCCGAGTGCTAATGCGGCAAAACCGTTAGCGATGTTTTCTTCCCCTAATGACGCACCAATCGTGCGTTCTTCGACAATGGTCACTGGTGCGGTTAAAGAACCTGCCCGCAGCAACAGCGCTAATTGCTGCGCTTCTTCCATTGAACCCGCTCCGGTGATCCGAAATTGGCTGCCGAGCTGAGATTGAATAGTGGCAACGCTGATCACACGTTCACTACGCACCGTTTCACCCTGCGCATTAGTTTTATATTCACGGTACACCGTCGCCATCGGCTGACCGATGTGCTTACCAGAAAAATCACTCATGATTTTACCGCCGGCGTGATCGAGGGAAATATTCACCTCAGACATTCCCATGTTATCAACCCCTGCCCGAGCATTAACAATATGCTCACCGCTCAGCACAGGCCGTTTGGCTAAAATCACCGTGCGACCATTGGCATCTTCCAGCAGCAAATCCTCCATGCTGCGGGCTTCGCTCGCCGACTTTGCTTGATAAAAAGCCAAACTGGCAGTGGCACCAATCACGTTTTTTGCTTGTGATGGATCTTGTACCCCTGGCAGCTCAATACGGATCGCGTGTTCACCTTGCCGTTGGACCAGCGCTTCGGTGATGCCAAGTTCTTCAATCCGATCACGCATAATTTTTAAGTTCTGCTGAATGGTTGTGGTTTGAAATTCGGCTTTATTTTGAGCGGAAGGTTGAACCTGCAAATAACTCGAACCTTGGCGGATATCCCAATCACGATAATTCTCTTGCAGATATTGGCGAACATGCTGCAGCGCCGCCGGTTGATCGGTTTTGACCTCGAAACCATCACTGACCATCGCTTGCACGGTGACTCCCCGTATCCGCGCAGCACGCAGTGAATCTTTCACCGCATCCATCATGCTATCTCGCTGCTCTTGAAATGCTTTATCAACATCCACATTGAGCAGAAACTGCACGCCACCGCGCAGATCTAATCCCAATTTTATCGGTGAAAAACCTAAATTATCGAGCCACTTCGGGGCGACCGACACATAAGAGTAACTGATGGTATCCCCTTCTTGCACCAGTGGATCGAGCACATTGCGAGCTTGGGATTGCTGCGTTTCATTGGCAAACACTAACATGGTTTGATCGCCACGTTGGGTAATTTCATCGGCTTGGATGTTGTGCTTATTCAACAGTTGGGCAAGCTCTGGCACATTACGCAGCACACTGCTGGTTTGTTGGCTTTGTAACTGAATGGATGGTTGCTCACCATACCAAGTTGGGATCGCGCTTAAAGTCAAAATAACAATGGTCGTCACTAGTACGACGTATTTCCACGCAGCATAGTGATTGAGCAATCGCTTAGCCGACTGCTTAGGTGTGGTTTTTTTCATAGTTCCCTCTCAGCCTAAACTGAGTTATTCAACAAGTTATGATTGTTACTATAGTGTTAATTAAACTTGGTGTGGGAAAATAAAAACTGACTATTGAGCGCGACATACATCGCGTTACTCTCTTTCCAGCCGGCAAGACGGTGAGTTGCGCTAAAAAAATCGTAACTGCGGTTCAGATGATGGTTAGAGTCATCGATCACCACCGAGTATGGAGTGGTGACTAACATTGGCCATGGCGACGATTCGGGATCACTATCAAACGGTAAATCCGAGCCCCCCTCCGCTAAGCGCTGAGCTAACCCGTTCAGTGCATGATTTAAAATCGCGCGTGGCGTTGGTGTGACATCAGATTGTGAGCGAGGTATCGAGCTCGGTGGCGGTGCGCTATGAGCTACCCGTTCAGCCCTAGTAAGGCTTAATGTGGAGCTGAACGGTAAGATTGAGGGCTTAGCGACATCAAGCGACTCACTGGCTTTTTGCTCTAGCGCACAGGCGAACAGCGGCGCAGGAAGCGCAAACGCAACGACCACCAACCAACACGCAATAAGGGCTCGCCAGAACATTATGTCGCTCTAACCACTGAAAGATGTCAGCAGTTTAGGTGGATGTTTCACCAAGCTCAAGCGAAAAAATGTGATCTAACGATAGAAAATTTGGCCAGTTTGCGCATTCAGATAAATCTTATTACGTTGGTTCAAGCCGCCACAGTAGATAAAGTAAACCGGTTGGCTCGCGTAGGTGACTGAGCGTACCCATCCCCCGAGCTCAGCAAAATCTTGTGGGGCACAATGCCCATCATTGAGTAACCGATCGGTGCTGGTCACAAATTGCTCTTGGTATAACCCAAAGTCATCAGAAGCGCCAATATAGCCAGCTACGGTTTTGCTCCGTTCTTGTGGCGTAATGATCGGCGCTTCAACGCTTAAGCCATCCAGAGGGATCCACTCAGCCACTTCAGGCCCACCTTCTTGATAAACGTAGTAATCAGAAATGCGTCCCCACCCCGATTGTTTTTCAAGCAGATGAACCCGTTGACCTCGATAGAGCAGATTATTGAGGTCAACATAAGCACTTAGATCCGGCTGTTCGCGCACCCCTAAACTGACCGCGCTCACATAAAAATCCATCACTTCAGGTCTCGCCTCTAGAGCTGGAGTCAAGCTCAGCGTTGGCAATGGTGGCTCAGCGACACTTTCCCGCGAGGCGTTGGTATCGACCGCTTCAGCATCCATGTGCGGTTTGAGATAAAACAGATAAATCCCTGCGGCGGCACAGCCTAAGCCAAACAGCAGCACCACTAACATTAGCCATTTTTTCATCTTTCCTCACTTATCCAATGTTTTCTATATTTCCAATGTTCGGTGTTATTTTTAGATCGTTATTTTTGAACCTGAGCGGAACACAACGCGGCCAGTTGAATCTAGGCGATAACGCGCAGCGTGCTCCCCACCCGTGCCGCCGACACCTCTAACCTTAAGCCAATTTGCTCTTTAAGTTCAGAAACATGAGAGATGATCCCGATGGTACGTCCCCCTTGCTGCAAATCGATCAGGGTTTGGATCGCCAAATCGAGTGACTCCGGATCTAAACTGCCAAATCCTTCATCAATAAATAGTGTATCTAAACGGATGCCACCACTGTAGGACTGCACCACATCCGACAAACCAAGCGCCAACGCGAGCGCCGCCATAAAGGATTCCCCACCAGACAAGGTCGCCACATCGCGCCATTTGCCGCTGTAACTGTCCTCAACCATCAGATCGAGTCCCGATCCGACATTGCCTTTAGCACGCTGCTCTTTGCGCTTCAGCAGATAGCGACCGCGGCTCATTTTCAATAACCGCTGCGAAGCTTGCAGCAACACATCATCAAGCAGCACTCCCAAGACAAAGCGATGTAAGCTGACCTTAGCGCCGGTTTTACCGTTAGCCACATCACTCAGAGTCCCCACCACTTGGTATTCCGCTTCTAACGCACGATTTTTTTGATACAACTCGGCCAATTGATTGGCCACCCGTTGTAAACCATCCCACCGTGATTGCTGCTCAGTCATTTGCTGTAGAGCCAGATCGGTGCGCTGCTGCTGCTCAGCCACCGCCGCCAACAGTGGCGCAAGTTGTGGCCAGCTTTTAGCGTGCAATTTACGCGCTAATGCCTGTTGCTCACCACCAAGCATTGCACCGCGCTGTTCATAGTGGGCAATCTGTGCCTCCAGCTCAAGCATCCGCGGCTCGGTCACCCGCGCGGCCAAATAGTGTGTTTCATCAATCAAAGCATAATGCTGCAAGCCTTGCTGCCATTGATTCAGCGCCTGCTGCGCTTGTTGCTGTATTTGTCGGTGCTGCTCTAACGCGGCTTGATAAGCCGCTTGGGCGCTCGCGGCTTGCTTTTGTGCTTGTAGTGATTGCGCTTGCGCTGTTTGTTCGGCGGCTTGCAATGCGTCAATTTGTGCAATCACGCGCTGAATTTCGCTGCGCAGTGTCTCTAGATCAGCCAAGCCCTCGGGAATATCCTGTTGCAAACTCGCCAACTCGGCCTGAGCCTGCGTCAATCGCTGCCAAGCTTGCTGCTCAGCCTGCTGTTGCAGTTCCAACGCTCGTTGATTCTGGATCAAATTCTGCTCAAACTCTGCGAGTTGGCGCTGTAATTGTTCAGGTTTCAGTTGTTGCAGCACTTCAATTTCGCCGCGTAAACGTTGCTGTTGTTCCATTAATACGGCCAATGGTGCGACACCTTGTACATCCAGATCGGCACTTAAACTGGTCAATTCTTGCTCAAGCTGTTGCCATTTAAACCGTTGCTGTTGCTCGGCATTGCTCGCCACTTGCAACTGCTCCACGCTATGCTGCTGAGCGGCTCTGGCCTGTTCAACCTGAGTTTTAGTGACCGCGTCACCAAGATATTGCGCTGGTTGGGGATGGTCAACACTGCCACAGACCGGACAAGGTTGATCGGTTTGCAGCGCTTGTGCCAACTCCGCCGCACGCTGGGTATGCCAACTGAGCTCCAACTGATCGGCAACGTGCTTAGCCTGCACAACTTGAGTTTGCGCTTGCTGCTGCAACGGCTGCAGTTGCGCCCACTGTCGCTCGGCGGCTTGCCGTTGTTGCTGTAACTGTTGCTCACGCTCGCGAGCCTTTAGATAGCCACCAAGCTGCTGTAGCTGCGCTTTTTGCGTCTCTAAATGAATTAATTGTTGCTGCTGTTGCTCTCGCTCCAGCCGCAAGGCTTGGATGGTTTGATTAAATTGCTCTGCCTGCTGCTGAAGGTGGTGAGTGTGTTGCGTGCAGCTGTGCCATTCATGCTCCGCTTGGCCGATGCGCTGCTCAACGCTCGCCTGTGCCAGCAGTTTTTGCTGCGCTTGTTGCCAGAGCAGACGCTGCTCATTGAGTTTCGGCACTGCTGCACATGCCTCACTGGCTTGTTGGTTGGTTTGTGCCGCTTGTCGCTGATGCAGTTCACTTTGTTGCAACCACAGTTGCTGCTGCTCAACCCCACGCTCGGCTTGCTGTAACGCTTGTTGAGTCTGCTGCCACTGTTGATAGGCTGGGGTTAAATTGGCCGCTTTTTGCGCCTGCTGTTTGTGTTGGCGCAGCTGCTCAATGTGCTCCGCTTGCTGTTGATGCTCAGCAATCTCGATCGCGAGCTGCTGCTGGCGAATAAAGAGCTGCTCAAGTTCTAAACTGGTTTGATAATGGGCTTTAGCGTGATCGAGCTGTTGCTGCTCAGTATGCAGCTTAGCCTGCGCTGCGGTAAGTAATGGCTTCACTTGCTCAAGATCTTGCTGTAATTGCAGTTCACTGGCTAAGCCGACGACATTGAGCGTCCCGGTGATCTGCTGATCAAACTGCTCTTTCTGTTTGCGGATCCCCGCCGCGCGCTCAAACAGAGCCTGTTCAATGCGGCTGTAAAGCTGAGTTTGAAATAGCTGACCGAAGATCTGCTCGCGCTCTTTGGAATTCGCGGTCAGTAATTCACGAAATTTACCTTGTGGCAGTACCATCACCTGGCGAAACTGTTTCACATCCAAACCGATCAGATCCACTACCGCTTTAGCGACCTGATTGGGCTTATTGGCGATCAGTTCAGTGTTGTCGGATTGCAGAGCCAGCAACAGCGCCGAGTGTGCTTTTTTGGTCATGCCTAACCCGCGCTTTTTCGGGATCTCTTGATCTGGCTGGCGAGTGATTTGGTAACACTTACCATTGAGTTCAAATTCAAACACCACTTCAGTGAGACAATCTGGCGCGGCAAAATCACAACGCATTTGATCGCCGGTGCGTTCACTACCCGTAGTCTCCCCGTATAGCGCGTAACAAATCGCATCTAAGATCGAGCTTTTGCCGGCTCCTGTAGCACCGTTAATCAAAAACAGCGGAGCCTCGCCCAGCTCCGTAAAATCAATCACTTCGCGCCCAGCAAAAGGGCCGAACGCTTGCAGTGTGAGTGTTAATGGACGCATGTTACTCCCCTTGCGCGGTTAGGCGTTGGATCACCTCAATCACCACTTGCTGCTGTGCTTCAGTCAGCGACGCGGATTGCGCTTCTAAGAAAAAATCACTAAACATCTCTAGCTCACCACGCGCTAAACGGGCTTTACCCATCGCTTGATCAACACCAATCAACATGCCGGGTTTTTCTAAATGCAGCACATTGGGGTAAACCTGACGCAATTTATCCATCGGATCCAAAATAGCGTGCTGGTCTAAAAGGCGTACCAGCAAATAATCATCAGCCTGTGGATCGGTGGCTCCTTGCGCCAAAATTGTCGCCAACTCCCCTTCAATAATGCGCATTTGATGCGGCGCTTGCAGCGGCACTAAGCTGGCGCGCACAAAACCGTGCTGATCCAGTTCAACTAACGTGGCACCTTTGCTTTGATGCTGCTCACCAAAACTGTATTTCATCAGCGAGCCAGAATAGCGGATATGCTCTGCCCCCTTAGTTTGCGGCTGATGTAAATGCCCGAGGGCCACATAATCAAAAGCTAAGAAGTGTCGATGATCGACGCGATCCGAGCCGCCAATCGACAGCGGGCGCTCCGATTCGGACTCCATCGCACCATCAACAAAACAGTGGCTAATTAATACATTGCGCTGCGTAGCATCCGCTTGCGCCAAGATTTTCTCACACAAAAATTGATGTGCGGCATCATGAGTGGTGAGCTGATTTTGATAGTGGTGACGCACCAATTCTGGGTCATGATACGGCATCCCCCAAAAAGTGACGGCACCGGCTTGCGCGGAGTGTAAAGTGATCGGCTGCATCATCTGCTCAAAATCAGCAAAAATGTGTAAACCCGAATTTTTCATCTGTTTGGCAGCAAAACCTAAGCGTTTCGCACCATCGTGATTACCGGGGATCAATAAGAGTGGCATGTTCAGCTCACCACAAATCACACTCACCACCTCATCAAGCAGATCGATCGCTGCGGTAGAAGGTACCGAGCGATCATAAATGTCCCCGGCCACCACGACCGCATCAACTGGGTTAGCGCGTAAGTAGGCCAGCAATTGCCCAAGTACCGCCCGTTGATCATCCAAAAGGGAAACTTGGTGAAATTGGCGGCCAAGATGCCAATCCGAGGTGTGGAGAAACTTCATACATTACCCATGCAGCGAAACAAAACTGGTCAATATCATACCGTTATTTTGTTCAAGCACGCACTTTTAACTGACGTGGGATGAGTTCGATCCCAGTTTGATAACGTTTGGCCGAAGCATTGAGCGCCAAAGCTAACGCGCTATCGGCAATCCATTCAAATTGCTGCGGTAATGAGTTGACCTTGATCGGTAAAAAATCGAGCAGTCGGTGATCACCAAATGTAGCAAGACGCACTTTGTGCATCAGCTCAGGCTGCTCCAATAGCACATCGAGGATCCCTTCAAGCAAGGTATAAGAGGTTGCCACCACCGCATCCGGTAACTGTTTAGCCGCGACCCACTGGGCGAAGACTTTACGCCCCTCTTCGCGATTAAAGTGCTCGCCGTAGGCGATCTGGGTCAACAAGTGGTGCTGGCTCGCTGCACTCAAAAAGCCTTGCTCACGCTCACGCGACACATTTAAATCCGGCAACGCCCCAATTAAACCAATACTGCTAACTTGATCGCTCAATAATGAGTGAGTCAATTCAAATGCGGCACCAAAATCTTCGCTGATCACACAGCAGAAATACTCATCATCCAGTGCCCGGTCAATCGCGATCACTGGCGTGCCGGCTTGTTGTAACTGCAAGTAAAACTCACTGGCGTTGGGGATACTGCTGGCAACAAATAGTGCATCAATTCGCCGGCAGACTAACGCTTGCGCTGCGGCCATTTCAATCTCTGGCGAATCATCTGAGCAAGCGATCAAAATTTGGTAACCCGCCTGCCGCGAATTGTGCTCCAAAAGTTTGGCTAAACGCGCATAACTGATGTTTTCCAGATCGGGAATGATCAAACCGAACGAGCGGCTGTTACCGGCGCGCAGTGCCGATGCGGCGTGATCGGGACGAAAGTTATACTGCTCCACCACCGCCATCACTTTTTGCTGAGTCTTGGCACTGATCCGATATTTTTGGGCTTTACCATTAATCACATAGCTGGCAGTAGTTTTCGAAACACCGGCTAATTTAGCGATTTCATCAAGAGTCATCATCCTCACCTTATTTTTGTGGGTCTGATCATAGAATGCGATTTTCGCTCCTAACTGAGAGTTGAATTATAAGCTGAATCGATTCAGTATTAAAGCTGAAAGGATTCAGCAAAAGTGCGATTGACTCACACTCTCGACTAAGAGTCTGCAATAAGAGTCAGCAAAGGATGGCAATCAGATCGCACGGCAAAATCATGATGATTTAAGGTTTTGCTGAATTTTTTTGCTCTTAAAGCTGAACCGATTCAGCTTTAAGTCACACCAAGCTAGGATGACGCACTGCAGATGGCTCAGACGCCGCAAGGCAAGCCACCATTCATCCAGCTCACATAGGCAAACAGGGGTTAACGATGTTGGAACTCACCACACAAGATATTCAATTGCAGCAACAGTTTGAAAATAAACAGGCGGCGATTTTAGGACTGGCACAAGCACTGATCTCTAAAGGTTTGGTAGCCGAAGGTTATGCGCAAGGCATGCTGAATCGTGAAGCACAGCACTCCACCTATCTGGGCAATGGGATTGCCATCCCTCATGGCACCATCGATACCCGTGAGCTGGTCAAGCAAACGGGCGTAACGGCGATGCATTTTCCACAAGGTTTAGATTGGGGTGATGGTAATCGCGTCTATGTCGCGATTGGGATTGCCGCAAAATCTGATGAACATTTGGGCATTTTAAAACAGTTGACCAAAGTGCTATCCGCCGATGGCGTTGAACAAGCCCTGCAACAAGCACAAACTGCAGCGCAACTGATTGCGATTATTAAAGGTGAAGCACAATTACAGGCCGATTTTGATGCTTCGTTAATCCAGCACCAATTTCCAGCCAGCGATATGCTGCAAATGAGCGCGGTCGCCGGTGGTTTATTAAGAAATACCGGTTGTGCGGAGAGTGAATTTGTCGCGCAATTAGTGACCAAAATTCCAACTCATCTGGGCCGCGGTTTATGGTTAATCGCCAGTGATCGCGCGGTTAATCGCACTGGTATGTCAATCGTCACCACCGCTAATGATTGCGAATATCAACAGCAACCAGTGAAAGCTCTGATCGCATTTTCGGTCTGTAATGATGCCCATCAACCGCTACTGGATAAAATAACTAAATTAGTCTTTCAACAAAAACAGGATTTGATTTGGCAAGCCAGTGTTGACCAGTTACTCAATCTGTTTGTTAACACAGCAGGTCAAGCAACGAACGAAACCTCTGAGTCTCAGACAGCCGACACTTCGGCGCACAGTGCGATTTTCCGCATCAAAAACAGCCATGGCTTGCATGCGCGTCCAGGCGCAATGCTGGTGGCCGAGGCCAAGAAATTTTCAGCCAATATTCGGGTAGCCAATCTTGATGGTGATGGGCATGTGGTCAATGCCAAAAGCTTGATGAAAGTGATTGCGCTTGGCGTGAAACACAATCATCAATTGCAATTTAGTGCCGAAGGTCCTGATGCTGAAGCGGCGCTGCAAGCGATTGGCGCTGCGATCAAAGCTGGCTTAGGTGAAGGTTAAGGAATCGATCATGACCAATAAAGTTGTCACCATTACATTAAATCCAGCGCTCGATCTGACCGGTAGTCTGAGCCAACTCAATGTTGGATCGGTCAGTCTGGTTGAGCAAAGCGCCCTGCATGCCGCTGGTAAAGGGGTTAACGTCGCAAAAGTGCTCAGTGAGTTAGGTGCTGAGGTGACCGTGACCGGTTTTCTTGGCCGTGATAACCAAGAGCTATTTTGCCAATTATTTGAACAGCTTGGCGTAAAAGATCAATTTATCCGTATCGCTGGCGCCACGCGGATCAATGTCAAATTGGTTGAGCAACAAGGCACAGTGAGCGACATCAATTTCCCAGGCATCACGGTCACTGAGGACGATATTGCGGCATTTGAAGCGACCCTACTGCGCCTCGCGCAAGATCATGACTATTTCGTCCTCGCCGGCAGTTTACCGCAAGGTATTTCGCCACAACGCTGCGCAGGTTGGATTGAGCAGCTACATCGCATGAATAAAAAGGTGCTGTTTGACAGTAGCCGCGATGCTTTGATGGCCGGTTTAGAGGCCAAACCGTGGCTGATCAAGCCTAACGATGAAGAGCTGAGCCAATGGTGTGGCCGCGAATTAAGCACGCTGAGCGAATGCCAGCAAGCGGCCAACCAACTGGCTGCCAAACAGATTGAAAATATCGTCATTTCCATGGGTGCCAATGGCGTAATGTGGCTGCACCAAAATCAGTGGTTACATGCCAAACCACCTAAAATGCACGTGGTGAGCACGGTTGGTGCTGGTGATACGCTGGTGGCCGGCCTGTGCTGGGGACATATGCAGAATATGGAAAAACAATCATTGCTACGTTTCGCGACTGCTTTATCCGCCCTTGCGGTGACTCAGGTGGGCGTTGGAATTGGCGATCGACAACAACTCAATACTCTACAACAACAAATTATAGTATCTGCACTCCATCCCGTGATGAGTGCCTAAGGACAGAAGGTCGTGAATATGAAAATAGCCATCGTAACGGCATGCCCAAGTGGCGTTGCCAATAGCATCATCGCTGCAGGATTATTGCAACAAGCCTGTAAAACCGTCGGTTGGGAGGCTGCGATCGAGTGCCATTCAACCGTGATCGCCGGTCATACTCTGACTGCTGATGAAATCCAAGCTGCGGATCTGGTGATCTTGGCGACCAACTGCCCAGTGGATAGCCAACGTTTTGTCGGCAAAAAAGTCTACCAAAGTCCAATTTCAGCCTGTACCAGTGATCCGGTTGCATATTTGACTGAAGCTGCAGAAAAAGCGACTGAGCTCAGCGCCGCACAAGCCACTGCGGCAAGCTCGGTGACTGCAACGGCAACCGCGACCGCGAAGAAAATTGTCGCCATTACTGCTTGCCCAACTGGGGTAGCACACACCTTTATGGCTGCCGAAGCATTAGAAACCGAGGCGGCACGCCAAGGCCATCAGATCAAAGTGGAAACACGTGGTTCGGTTGGCGCTAAAAATCAGTTGACTGCGCAAGACATTGCCGATGCAGATTTGGTGATCATTGCGGCGGATATTGATGTGCCATTAGAGCGCTTTAATGGCAAACCACTTTACAAAACCAGCACCGGTTTAGCCTTGAAGAAAACCGCGCAAGAACTCAATAATGCGTTTACTCAAGCCAAACCGTTCTCGGCTGCCGCAGCAAGCACCAGCAGTGAAAACAGCGAAGAGAAAAAAGGCGTGTACAAACATCTGATGACCGGTGTTTCGCATATGCTGCCTGTGGTGGTTGCGGGCGGGCTTATTATCGCGCTCTGTTTCGTGTTTGGGATTGAGGCTTTCCAACAAGAAGGCACCTTAGCGGCGGCATTAATGCAAATTGGCGGTGGTTCGGCGTTTGCGTTGATGATCCCGGTACTGGCTGGCTATATTGCGTTTTCGATTGCTGACCGTCCCGGATTAGCACCAGGTTTGATTGGCGGTATGCTAGCAAGCTCGACCGGTGCTGGCTTCCTAGGCGGTATTGTGGCGGGCTTCCTAGCCGGTTACAGCGCAAAACTGATTGCTGACAAACTTGAATTGCCACAATCAATGGCGGCACTTAAACCGATCCTGATCATTCCTTTTATCGCAACCTTGTTCACCGGCTTAGTGATGATCTATGTGGTTGGCGGTCCAATGTCGAGCATTATGCAAGCCATGACCACCTTCTTGAACAATATGGGTTCAACTAACGCAGTACTGCTTGGCTTGGTGCTGGGCGCAATGATGTGTTTCGACTTAGGTGGCCCAATCAATAAAGCCGCTTACACTTTTGGTGTTGGTCTGTTGGCTTCACAAACTTATGCCCCAATGGCGGCGATCATGGCAGCCGGTATGGTACCTGCACTGGGTATGGGACTGGCAACTCTGCTAGCAAAAGATAAATTTGAAGCGGCAGAACGTGAAGCAGGTAAAGCCTCTTTTGTTCTGGGCCTGTGTTTTATCTCTGAGGGCGCGATTCCGTTTGCAGCCAAAGATCCGATGCGCGTGATCCCCGCATGTATGGCAGGTGGCGCGGTGACTGGCGCGCTGTCAATGCTGTTTGGCGCGAAACTGATGGCACCGCACGGTGGTCTGTTTGTACTGTTGATCCCTAATGCTATCAGCCCAGTATTGCTGTATTTAGTGGCGATTGCCATCGGTACCGCCATCACTGGTTTTGCTTACGCGATGCTAAAAAAATCCGCATCAGCTCAAGCCGTTACCGCATAACTTTGCGTTGATATAATACAAAAGCCAGTGATTGATTCACTGGCTTTTTTAATGATTGAATATCAGATGGTTAAGTCACGTTAGATTAACGTTGACCTTGAATATAGTGGCGAGAAACATCCACTACCGCGACATCTTTGAAAAAACGACGCCCCAACAGTAATGGATACGCCAAATGAGTACGGTCAGTTAAAGTGAACTCTATCTCTTGCTTAAGATCACCAATTTGGATCCATACCATCACCACAGGTCGGCGCTGCGGCTCATTCACGTTTGATTGACGAATTCTCACCCAGCGCTCAACCGGCAAAGTGATCAGCTCACTGCGCACACCCTCATGCTCAATTCGAAATTTCACCCAATCTTGGCCACTGCGCTCAAACGGGACAATCTCAACCGCGCTGATCGAAGAGGTGGTTGCACCGGTATCGATCCGCGCTTTAAAACTCTCTTTTAAACTGGGTAAATAGACCCACTCCTGATCACCGAGTACGATTTTGCCATCTGAAGTGTACTTGGCGCTGGAAAAATCATCCTGTTTATTCACTTCAAGCTCCAATGAAGACGCAGGTTCAAGCCGCAGTAAGGGCTCGACCAGTGGCTGATTGTCATTCATGTCCGCCACAGGTTGGAGAATAACCTCAGCGGCTGGCTCCTCAATAACCTTGCTCTCCGACAGCCAAGGAGGTGTAGCACACGCCATCAAGCCGCTACTTAACATTAAACACACCAATAATTTCAGTGGATGATTCATCGTTTCACCTAATCAAATACCCCTGTTCGAGGGATGATGTTACACGCTTGAGTTATGATGCTTGAGTTATGATGCTTGGATTATGACGCTTGCGTTACGAGACTTGGATAATCGCCTTCGCCACATAAGGAATGTCTTTTTCAGTCAAGCCAGCAATATTAATTCGACCATCGGCCACGCCATAAATCGCAAACTCGGCACGTAAACGAGCCATCTGCTCACCACTCAAACCCAGCACCGTGAACATTCCTCGGTGGTTTTCAATAAAGTCAAATTGTCGCGTATTGTATTGATTTCTCAACTCATGACATAAATCTTTGCGTAGAGTTAACAACCGTTGCTGCATATCACGCAACTCTTGCTGCCAGATGCTGGTCAACTGCTGATCATTTAATACGGTTTTGACTAGTGCGGCGCCATGATCGGGCGGCATAGTGTAAGTAGAGCGCGCCAAGGTGAGCATTTTGCCGCGGGCGTTGGTCACTTCACGCTGATTTTTGCCAATCACCAGTGCGGCGCCAGTACGTTCACGATATAGGCCAAAATTTTTGGAGCAAGATGTGGTGATCAGCATCTCTTCGACACGTTTGGCCATATAACGCAGACCTTGTGCATCTTGATCTAAGCCATCACCAAACCCTTGGTAAGCAATATCAACAAATGGAATAAAGCCATTTTTCTGGGCCAATTCTGTGATCGCCTGCCACGCGCTAAAATCGATATCCGCTCCGGTTGGGTTATGACAGCAACCGTGCAATAAGACCACGTCTTGACTTCCCGCTTGCGCTAAATCGGCCAACATTGCCTCAGTATCGACCATTTTGGTATCACGACTAAAATAACGGTAGTAACGAACCTTAAGCCCCGCCGCTTCCATCACGGGTTTATGATTGACGTAACTGGGATCGCTGATCCATACCGTTGTATCCGGCTGCGCGACACGCATTAAATCCCCCAACATACGCAGTGCGCCGCTGGCACCAGGGGTTTGAATCGCAATGGTACGCTCGGAATCCAGCGCCGAGTCCAAAACCAAGTGCATCATGCTGTGATTGAACTCTTCACATCCGGCAAGGCCAACATAAGATTTACTGGTTTGACTGGCGACAACCTTCTCTTGCGCCAAGCTGACTGCACGCATGATCGGGGTTTGACCGAGGCTGTTTTTGTAGACGCCAATGCCCAAATCCACCTTTTGTGGGCGTGGATCACTACGAAAAGCGACGGAAAGAGAAAGAATAGGATCTAAAACTGGTGCTGGTAAATCGGTAAACATGAAAGTCACAACCCTTTGAAATTCAGGTAACAACCCACAAAGTAAACCAGATAACACAAAATCGAAAGGGATTTTTTGCCCACAGTATACGGTCATGATAACCGTGCACTACGAGCAAAAACATTATCGCGTGAAACGGTGGATCACTTGATTGGCACTACCCCGCCACTCTAACCCCGGATCAGCTTGCTGCTGTATAAACTTGCCATCAATCAGAACATCGATATAAGGCAATAATGCTTGTTGTGCCACATCCAATTCTGCCAACTGATAGCCAGTCCAGAGCCAGATATCTTTACCCGGACATTGCGTTTTCACGCGCTGGATCAACTGTAACACCGCGGCTAAATTGGCGGGATGTAGAGGATCCCCACCAGAGAGTGATAAGCCACGGCGCTTGATCCGCTGATCATTCAGATCGGCAATAATTCGATCTTCCAGCGCTTGAGTATAAAGATGGCCAGATGACAACGACCAAGTACTTTGGTTGTAGCAGCCTTTACATTGATGGACGCAGCCGGAGACAAACAGCGTACAGCGTGTCCCCGGCCCGTTGACCACATCAATCGGATGGTATTGATGGTAATTCATATGCTTACAGATGTTTTACTCGCCGTTTAACTTCTTCTTGCTTACCGAAGTTAAATGGCCGAGCATCTGGACTGCCTAAATAACCACATACGCGGCGTGTGACAGACACTTTGGTTGGCTCATGATTGCCACAACGGGGGCAGACAAAACCTTTGCTGGTACAATCAAACTCACCGGTAAACCCACACTCATAGCATTCATCAATCGGGGTGTTAGTACCGTAATAAGGGACTCGGTGATAGCTGTAATCCCAGACATTTTCTAAGGCTTCGACATTACGCTGCATATTAGGAAACTCGCCATAGCAGATAAAGCCACCACTCGAAATTTCTGGATAAGGCATCTCAAAATCAATCTTATCGTATGGATTAACTTTCTTTTGCACATCTAAATGGAAACTATTGGTGTAGTAACCTTTGTCCGTCACTCCTTCCACGACCCCAAACTGTTTAGCATCGATGCGACAGAAGCGACTGCACAAGTTTTCGCTTGGTGTGCCGTACAAACTAAACGCGTAACCGGTCTCTTTTTTCCATTGATCAACCGCTTTGCGCAGATATTGAATGATATCCACCGCCGCTTGCCGTAACTTGGCATCATCATAAACATGCTGCTGCTGACCAAACAGAGCGATGATGGTTTCATGCACACCAATGTAACCCAGCGAGATAGACGCACGACCATGTTTGAAAATATCCGCAATCGAATCGTTGGCTTTCAAACGCACACCACACGCCCCTTCCATATATAGGATAGGAGCGACACGAGCTTTAACATTTTCTAAGCGATTGATCCGCGTATCCAAAGCACGGCGAGCTAACTTAAGCTTCTCATCCAGTAATGCATAAAACTTGCTGATATCTCCTTGCGCTTTCAAAGCGATGCGCGGCAAGTTTAAGCTCACCACACCAAGGTTATTACGTCCCTCATGGATCAGCTCACCATTTTCTTCATAGGTATTGAGGAAAGAACGACAGCCCATTGGGGTTTTGAACGATCCTGTTACCTCAACCACTTTGTGGTAATTGAGAATATCTGGGTACATGCGTTTAGATGCACATTCGAGCGCCAACTGCTTAATATCGTAGTTAGGATCGTCCGCTTTATGGTTGAGCCCATCTTGAATTGCAAAAACTAATTTTGGAAATACTGCCGTTTTGCGATTTTTGCCCAAACCGGCAATCCGGTTTTTTAAGATCGATTGCTGGATCAGACGCGATTCCCAACTGGTCCCCAAGCCAAACCCGAAAGTGACAAACGGAGTTTGCCCATTGGCGGTATGCAAGGTATTGACTTCATATTCCAAAGATTGAAAAGCGTCATAACACTCTTTTTCAGTGCGTGATTTGGCAAATGCATCGGGATTATGAATATCCCACTCGCGGGCGATCTCTAAATGTTTGTGGTAGCTTGCCGTCACATAAGGCGCCAGCACTTCATCAATCCGGTTGATGGTCGTGCCGCCATAAATATGGCTCGCCACTTGGGCAATAATTTGCGCTGTCACGGCGGTAGCGGTAGAAATCGATTTCGGTGTATCAATTTCAGCATTACCCATTTTAAAGCCGTGAGTCAGCATGCCTTTGAGATCGATCAGCATGCAGTTAAACATCGGGAAAAATGGTGCGTAATCGAGATCATGATAGTGAATATCACCCGCTTCATGGGCTTGCACTACATCACGCGGCAAAATGCGCGTTTTGGCGTAATGCTTAGCCACAATACCAGCCAGCAGATCACGTTGGGTTGGGATCACTTTGCCATCTTTGTTGGCATTTTCGTTGAGTAAGTCGGCGTTGCTTTCTTGGATTAACCCTTCGATTTCTTGGGTTAGTTTGCTCTGCTTCTCACGCGCGACGTCGCGATCATGGCGATATTCAATGTATGAACGGGCTAATGCTTTGTATGGCCCTTGCATTAACTCGTTTTCAACTAGGGTTTGGATTTCGGCGATATGCACCTCTGCGTAATCGTGCAGTTTCAGCTCTACCGCTAACGCGACATTGAGTGCGTAAATAGCGATTTCCTGATCCGCATGCTCTGCAGCACTTTCCACTGCCGCTTGGATACGATCCCTGTTAAATGGCGCTTTTGAGCCATCACGTTTGATTACGATAGGTTTCACCTGCTCTCCTTACCCAGCATACTCACAGAGTTATCCACAAATACACTATATAGGGCGATATTATTCTGCCACTGACACTATATGTTGTGGCGTATTTAACGAAATGCGTCAAGGGAGAGTATTGATTTAGATCAACAAAAACCAAGCAACGTACAAGATCAATCCGATCTTATTGGGCAAGATCCCAAACCAGAAAGAAACCTTGAAAATCATCATTTTTGTGATTTTTGTTACTGAATTTAGTGCAACCAGACTCAACATCTTGCTATCACAGGCTTAGCGCTGATTCGATTTTGTTAACGACCATCGCAGGGCAAAACTTAACGTCACCAATACGGTTTTACATCGCATTTCTATTGTTCCAGCAGCGCAGAGTAAATAAGGTCATGCGGTCAAGTTTCGAGAGATTGAGGAGAGGTTAGGCACAAGAACGTCGGATACAAAAAAGCGAGCTTAACCGCCCGCTAATTTTACTTTGAATCCCTTGGCTTCCAGCAGTGTTTTGAGTAGGTCTCGCACATCGCCTTGAATTTCAATGTCACCGTCTTTAACGGCACCACCGCAGCCACATTTTTTCTTAAATTCAGCCGCCAATAGTTTTAATGCCGTATCATCAACATCTAACCCTTTGACTAAAGTTACGCCCTTGCCTTTACGGCCTTTGGTTTCACGCAAAATTCGCACAATACCATCGCCTTTCGGGCGCTCAGTTTTCTCTGCCTCGGGCTTAATACGCCCCAGCTCGGTTGAATACACCAGTGTCATATAATCCAATCTATCTTTTCTGTGTCGCTTGTTGTTTGGCTACTAAATAAGCTTCGATATGTTTTTGAATGGCAATTTTAGAACCTTTAATTAAACGGCCATTAAAAAAACAATACCACTGGTTGGCTTCACCGGTATCATTTTTAATGGTAAAACCATGGAACTGCTCTTGCACACCACTGGCCAGTTCACGCCGCTGACCAATCGATTCAAACTCTTTTGGGTTGATGATTGATGCGGTATCACAAAACCAATCAATACTTTTTTTTACGGCCGCTAAATTACCGGTCAGTAGATGATTTTTTATGGTGACTTGCCATGTATCGGTTGAATTGTCAGCCGACTGGAGATTAAAACCTCGGTAGATTGCAACAGCCATATATACCCTGCCTCTCATTGAAATTGGCTAAAGAATAATTCTATCTTTCAGCTTATCAAGCCGATTGCCACGAATCTGTTAACTTACCGTTCATTATACTGAAAAGCATCATCTTTCAATCCCTGGTGGCAACCTAATTGAAAGATGATTGACGGGTTTGTTAAGCGATCCTAGTTAGCGGCCAAGTCCGCGCGATATTAGCGAGCTGCCAACGTCGAGGTGACGCATTGTGCGAGAAACTCACTAAAACGATGCCCATTATTTTCCAGCATTTTCGGGAACATTGAAATCGGCGTCATACCAGGGAAGGTATTCACTTCATTTAGATAAATTTGCCCCTCTGGAGTGAGGAAAAAATCAATCCGCGATAAATGACGCAACTGCATATGAGTAAACACTCGCTCGGCACAGTGCTGAATTAACGCACGCTGCTGATCGGTCAAATTGTCTGCTTCAATCACAGTGCGCGAGTGGCTACTGGCACTGTATTTTTCCTCATAGGAATAAAAAGCATCCTCAGGTGCGATCACTTCTCCCGGTTTAGAAATATGCAGTTTGCCATCCATCTGGTAGGCGGCGACTTCCAGCTCGCGGGGTTTAACCGCTTTCTCGACCAACACTTGATCAGAATAGCCAAATGCTGCCTCAATCGCACCGGCAATTTTATCTTGCTCAGTCACCTTATAACATCCAACTGAAGAGCCTTGCCGCGCCGCTTTAACAAAGACGCTGCCCCAATTGATAAACGCTTGCTGTGCCTTCGCGACCGCCTCTGGCGTATTTTGGGTTAAAAACAGATAAGGCGTATTAGGAATGTCGAGTGCGTCATACCATAATTTGGAGGTGATTTTATTAAAACTATTGGCGCTGGCTTCGGGGCCACAGCCTAAATAAGGGATGCCAGCCAACTCAAACATCGATTGAATGTCGCCAGTTTCGCCAGGGAAACCATGAATACAAGGCACCACAAAATCAATCGAATAGCAGAGTTGTTCACCATTTAATGTCGCGCGGTTGGTATCGAGATAAACCAAATCGCCCTGTTCGGTAAACCAGCCGTCTTGTTTCATTTCAACCCGAATCACATTGAATTCAGGGGTTAATTCCAGTTGCTGTTGCAGATAGTTGGCCGATACCAGTGAAACTTCGTGCTCAGATGAGCCACCACCACACAAAAGTAGAATTGTCGTCTTAGTCATTAATTGTTCCGGGACACTAAAGTAATCATTGCTGGCTATCATAGAGGATTCAACATCAACTTACAGTCAATGTTGATGTTTCTTCACTAGCGTTGATGCAACTGTGCAAAGATCCAACAATAAAGGGGCTTAAGCCCCTTTACGTCAGCCTCAATTTAGCTTGTTAAGCGTAGGAAATTCAGAGTTTTTAATTGAATCGATACTTTTTACGAAAGGTTTCATAGCGCGTAAATCACTTGGTAATTGAGCAATCGCTGCCAACGCTTCCTGACGGGTGGCATAGTCACCGAATAGAACGGTGTACCATTTAGTGCCATTAACCATTTTGTAATTTTCCCAAATTGGTTGGCCATTGCTCGGCAGTTTGGCAGCAAACTGATCAACCTTATTCTGCGCACCAACGGCAACCACTTGGATGGTAAAACCGTAGCGTGGATTCATCGCCACTTGTTTAGCGGTGGGAGGCGCAATTGAGACTTCAGGTTTAGCCTGCGGGCTCATCTTAACCACTTTTTTCTCGTTGTCGGCAGGGGCCATTTTCACCGCGTTTTGCTCAACGTTTTGTTCTGAAATGCCGTCAGCTACCCCAACTTCTGAAACAACCGGTTGTTCTACTGCGGCCACCGAGAACTCTTCGCGATGACTTTCGGTCTTGACGTCTGTGGTGTAATCACCGGATGCACAAGCGGCAAGAAGGGTGGATAGACCAATAACTGCAATTTTTTTCATGGATTTCGATATGCCTTAACTACAAAGTGCTTTAAATCATGCACATTGCTATCGAGAGAATCAAGCGTAGTGCGTCAATATCTACCGCTATCCTGTGATTTATGGCACAAACTCATCAATCGCAGCGGTGACTCTGTCGATATCATGACCCTGGAACGAATCGCCGACTATTGCCACTGCCAATTTTTTTTCAAATACTGGATACACCATGATTTGGCCTCGCCCATTTGGTTACGCCGCCACGCCAGCACAATCTCCATCGTCTGCGGCAGTGAACCATGGATCTCCTGCAGTTGACCTTGTTCAATATAAGCTTTCGCCACCGCCAGTGGTAAGGTGCCGATCCCAAGTCCGGCAATCAATGCCTTGCATTTGGCATCTAAATTACTCACCGTTAGACGTGGTTGGCGCTGTAAAATATTGACACTCATGGCAGGCTGCTCACGCGCAGTATCGGCGATCACAATTGCGCGGTATTTTTCTCTGGCTTGTTGGTTAAATTCCCCCACTCGCCGATGTACATAATGGGAAGGAGCCGCAACCCAAATCATCGTCACCGAACCTAACGTTTCCGCTTTAACATCTTGCGGCAGAGCTTCCAATCGTGGGCAAATCAACAAATCTGCCCGTCCAGTGGCTAAGGCTTCCCAACACCCGGCCAAGATCTCCTCTTGGATACGTACTCGCGTTTTACTGATATTGCCGAGTGCATCGACCATCGCAAACAAGTTCGTCGCTGGCAAAATGCCATCTAACGCGATGGTAATCTCTAACTCCCAACCATTAGCCAACAGCGTAGCATCGTTAACCAATTTTTCGGTCGCCGCCAAAATGGCTCTGCCCTGTTCGAGGATCAACTTTCCCGCCGCAGTAAAATTGGCTCGATGACCCGAGCGATCAAAAATCATCAGATCCAAATCTTGCTCTAATTTTTGAATTTGATAGCTCAAAGAGCTCGGCGCACGATTCAGTTCATTAGCGGCCGCAGCAAAGCTACCTCGGCGTTGTATTGCATCCAAAATATGCAAGGCTTCAAGTGTGATCGGGCTTAGCAAGGTAGTCTCCCATCGGGTATTTACAGCAACACTCCGTGATACAAATCACAATTGGCAGTGTTCGAACAATTAAGGTTATTTAAGTTACAAGATTGATTTTATTAGTTTTTCATTCAAACCGTCACAGTAATACCTATTTACGCAAATACAAATGATAGCAATTCTCATTAATATTCATTAGAATCACAGTGTTTTAGTCAACATGGAAATGCAGGTAGTTCAAATGTATAAGAAATCTCTACTCGCTAGTGCAATTGTTTTAGCACTAATGCCTTCAGCATACGCTGACGATTATGCCTTATTCGATGAAGTGGTAGTATCAACCACTCGTCTAAATACTCAAATAACTGACACCGCAGCGTCTGTTATCGTGATCAATGAAAATGATATCGAAAATCAGATGATCGAAGACATTGATAGCTTATTCAAATACACACCCGGTGTCACTTCAACAGCGAACTCTCGCCAAAGTGTTCAAGGGATTAACATCCGAGGAATTGAAGGAAACCGGATCAAAGTTATCGTAGACGGAGTCTCTCAACCCAACCAATTTGATCCTGGTGGTACACGATTTATTAGCTCCTCTCGAGTTGATATCGATACCGATATGGTAAAGGCCGTTGAAATCGTGAAAGGTGCGGCTTCATCATTGCAAGGTTCAGATGCGATAGGTGGCATTGTTGCCTTTGAAACTAAAGATCCTGCCGATATTCTCAAAGGTCGGGATTTCGGTGGGTATGCTAAATTAAATTATTCATCATCGGATAAAACATTCAGTGAGTCTATTGCATTAGCAAATAAATATGGAGAACTGGAATCCTTGGTGGCATACACTCACCGTGATGGTGAGACAACTAAGAATTTTGGGGATCCAGATCAACTGGATAATAGTGCAAATAATCTACTGGTTAAACTTCAGTACCAGTTAAATCCTGCACATCGTATCCAATTCTCCGGCAACTATATTCGTAACAAAACCGATTTGGAAAACTTAGCTTATTCTGGTTATGAAAATGCATCTGGTCATGATGAGACAAGCCAATATCAAGTTGGCATCAAGCACATATGGGATGCAGAGTTATCATTTGCTGATCAATTAAGTTGGCAATTTGATGTTATGAATAAGGAAGAAACTGGTGTCACCAATCGTACAAGAACATCGACTGGGAACATTCAGAAAAAAGACTATTTGTACTCGGATAAAGGTTTCCAATTTGATAGTCAATTAGATAAATCGTTTGTAGTAGCCAACACTGAACACTATCTCGTTTATGGTTTATCTTATAGTGACAAAGATATAAAAAATACCAATATTGAATTTAACTCCGTCGGTTCAAATGATGTTATTTTCTATATTCCTAATGCATCCGAGACACGCTATGGTGTATTTATTCAAGATGAAATTTCTTTCAATAATTTCATTCTCACTCCTGGCATCCGTTTCGATTCTTTCGAAACCAAACCTGGTGACACCAGCGCTAACCCAAGTGGAAATGCAGCAAGTGAATATGGAAAATATTCTGATTCAGCATTTACTGCACGCTTAGGTACTGTCTACAAACTAAACCAAGAGAACCGCCTGTTTGCTCAAATCAGCCAAGGATTCCGGGCTCCTGACTTCCAAGAGCTTTATTATTCATATGGCAATCCTGCATATGGTTATGTTAATAAACCAAACCCAAATTTGAAAGCAGAAGATAGTATTTCTTATGAGCTTGGTTGGCGCTACAACAGCCGTAATGTAAGCAATGAAATATCAATTTTC
Organism: Vibrio chanodichtyis; assembly: GCF_028863985.1. Taxonomy (NCBI): domain Bacteria; kingdom Pseudomonadati; phylum Pseudomonadota; class Gammaproteobacteria; order Vibrionales; family Vibrionaceae; genus Vibrio; species Vibrio chanodichtyis. Next base: position 51,161 of record NZ_JARBFT010000010.1, read on the forward strand.
TACAGTGACTACGACAACTTTATTGATAGACAACTGGTGTCTGGTAACTTATCAACTAGAGATGCAGTATACCAATCAATCAATATTGATAAAGCGACGATTAAAGGGGTAGAACTATCTAACCAATTATCTTGGGATAGCTTTATGCCACTTGAAGGCTTTAGTTCACGGATTGCGGCAGCATACACTGAAGGTGAAGATGGCGATGGCAAACCACTAAACAGTGTTAACCCTTGGAATACCGTCGCAGGAGTCAGCTATGATTCTGTTAATCAATGGGGAACCACGGTTAATGTGAGTTTTACTGCTAAGAAAAAAGCTAGCGATATCAATGGTAACTACCAGCCGATCTCTTCTGCTACTGTCGTAGACATTACTGCCTATTACAAGCCGGTGAATAATTTAACTCTACGTGCTGGGGTATTTAATGTGGCTAACGAAGAATACTACAATTGGAATGATGTGCGTGGCTTATCAAGTGAAGATAAGGATCAAACACAGCCTAAGCGTAACTTCGCTATTACTGCCAAATATGAATTTTAAACTATTACAAAAATTAATCAGCAATTATTAATTGCTTTCGATTGATTAATATCCCCTCCAACTTACGTTCGAGGGGATATTAATTCATCTAATACCTGAGCTTCCCGCTGGCTTTGTGCTCTGTGAACACCATAAACACGCTATATACCAAATTAGTGCAATTTGAACTGTTGAATTTCTTGCTTTAAGCCACCGCTTTGTTGCGCGAGTTGATTCAGTGTCTCGCTGGTTTGCTTGGCTTGCTCCAATAGCTGTGCCGAGTCGTCTTTCACCGCTAATATACGCTCATTAATATCACCCGATACTGCGGCCTGCTCTTCTGACGCCGTCGCAATCATCGTGGTCATTTCTAATATGCTATCCAGTTCCTGGCGTAGTACCGTAAACGATTGGGCCGTTTCCATAACCAGTTCAACACTGGTCGCCCCCTCTTGTTGCAAACCACTCATCGTCTGACTCGCGGTATTCGCACCGCTAATCAGTTGCGAAATCTGACTACGGATCTGTAATGTCGCATCATGGGTACGTTTAGCCAGATTGCGTACTTCATCCGCCACTACAGCAAAACCTCGTCCCGATTCACCAGCTCGGGCGGCTTCTATCGCGGCATTGAGCGCCAATAGATTGGTTTGTTCTGCAATACTCTGAATCACATCTAAAATTGAGCTAATCTGCTCCGCTTCACGATTGAGGGCTAATACTGCCTGCCCGGCACCACCCAATTCCGTCAGTAATCGTTCCAGTAATGCGCGACTCGTCTGCCAGTTTTGCTCTGAATCTAATGAGACTTGATGCGCATTTTGTACCCCTTGAGCCGTTCGCTGTGCAATTCCGGAAACTTCCTCAATAGTGGTGCTCATTTCATGAATAGCGACGGAAATACTATCGGTGGATTGCAGTTGATTTTGAGTTAACTGATTGGCTCTGGTCATCCTTTCAACACAACTATCCGCCATGTTATCGGTCTGATACACCTGCTCCTGAACTGAAATTAAGGTTTGATTAAAATTAGCAACGAGGCGATTAAATGATTGACTTAATAAAGAGAGTTCATTATTACCTTGTTCATTTAAACTTAACAACATATTTTTGCTATCAGCAAATTCGTTCATAACCTCAACACAATCACTCAGTGGTTTAGTCATGCTTTTCATGACTAGCCAACAAAAAACAAGAATAAACATCAATAAAGCAATGCTACTAAGACTAACTAGCAAAACTTCATTATTCGCCTGATTAAGTTTGTTATCCCGAGTATGCTGTAATTGTTGTAAAACAAATTGTTTGATAATTGCATAGGCATTTGCTACTCGATTTTTTGCATTGGGCCAATCAGTATTGGTCACTAAAGATTGCTTATCAAGCACTGCGTATAAATTAAACACATCCCAATAAGTTTTAATTACCTGATCTAAGGTGTTTGCATTATTCATCTGTTGTGTAACAAGATCTTTTATATTATCAGTGGCATACTCCATAAATTGATGGCGATACGCATCCTCTATCGCTCGATAATGCATCAACTGGCCAAATTGATAACCACCAACAGGTTGTGAAAGAGCCTGATCAATTTGATCATTGAGTTGAGTACTGGCACTGCTAGCCTCCAATAAAAAGTAATAAGCATTAGCTAAATTTGCCAGCTGCTGATCCTGACTTGCATATACTGCAATTTTAGAAATAGATTTAAGTAAACTCTCGGCTAACCTAGCAATATCCACTCCAGTCCAGATCGTATTACCATCAAATGCTGCTCGATATTCATCTGAGCTGGCTAATTTCTGATCTGCAACTTGACGAATTAATTTTAATTGCAGTAGCTTACTATTCACCTGCTCTAAAGTATTATCCTCAAAAATCACTTTCAGGATTTTTTGTTCACGCTCGATAAATGCCATTAATTCAATAATAAATAGATCGCTTTCTTTTCTTGCCTTCAACATATTCGAATAAAAAATATTCGCCTGATTGGTTTGATCAGCATATACATATTGTTTAGTTATGTTCTGCTCTTGGGTCAATGCCGGCAATACAGGCGCGATGACCTGTACATATTCAATCGCAATAGCTAAATTATCCATAGTATTTTTAGTATGAATTGCCATGCTAAGACGCTGACCAGAAAAAACCACAATAGCCAGACAAGGAATAAAAATTAATAATAAAATTCTATGTTTAATAGATATAAATGATAATAATTTCATGCCGATATAACCTTAGGTATTAATCCACTAAACCACTTGACGACAATGCGGCTAGTTGTGAGGGGAATAAATGACATCAAAAGACCGGACAATTCCGGTCTAGCCACTACTTTTATTTGAGAGATGCGTTTATTCAACAACCGCAGAAGCTCGGTACAGCCATGTGTCTGATTGAGCGTGAATAATATTCACCTCTTCAGGACGCTGATAAAACGTACTGCCCGCACCAGAATAATGTTGTTGGTTGGCTAACCGCACTTCACCGGATAAAACCAACCAAATACAAGCGCCTTGTTCATCAGGCGTGGTGAGGGTTTGACCTTTAGCTAAATGATATTCACGTAGCTGAAAATCTTTGACGGGTACTCGATATTCAATCCCACCATCATTGGTCGCAACCCCAAGAACAGCAGCAGGCGTGATCGGTTCAAAATCAGTGATCGCCAACAGTTCAGTGACATCAACATGCTTAGCGGTCAGTCCGCCGCGGATCACGTTATCCGAGTTGGCCATCAATTCAATATTTTGCCCTTCCAAATACGCATGGGGTACCCCGGCAGCTTGATAGACGACTGATCCTTTCGGGACATACATCAGGTTCATGATAAAGATCATGATCAAACCAGCATCCTGCGCCAGCGACTGGCGCTCAGCGCGTAATGCCGCACGCATAAACCAAAACAGTGATTGAGATTTTGAGATCTCATTTTGTTGATAAGCTAACCGATAGTGCTCAATGATTGGTGAGACTAAGCGGTGTAATTCACTCGGTGATAGCGCAAAAATCGCCGCGACAAACTCTTTTAAACTCCGTTGTTGATAGACATCGGCTAATGCTTCCGTCGATTTGTATTTTTTTAACTCTGCGATACTTTCCGTAACGTTACGGAATCCATGCAATAAATAAAAGTCGGATAATGCCAACATCAGCTCAGGCTTGTGATTATTGTCTTTATAGTTACGACGACTACTCTCGATCATCAGCTGATTTTCACGCGCAAAACCCTGTTTAGCTTGTGCTTGGGTTGGATGAACTTGAATAGAAAGCGGCTCACGAACATCGAGCACTTTCAGTAAATAGGGCAGACGGGAGCCAAACTGTTCAACCACTTTCTTACCTAAACGATATTCTGGCGCCGCATCGATCCAAGTGGTGAGCAGCGAACCATCAACCAAGGTTGAGGAGCCCGCTAAGTGATCCCCCAACCACAGTTCAGCAAAAGGCTGGCGAGCATCCTGACTATCGAGCAGCATCGGCAAATAATAATAACCACCCCAATCATAGTGTTTAATCGCGCCTTTAATCTCAATCATCTTACTCTCCTCAATATAAAAATAACTATTAATCAAAAGGTTAAATAAAAAAATACCGTAGCTAAGTGACAAATTTATCCAGCTCTTGTTGCTGGGCTTGCGATAACGCCATCAAATGATGACTCCGTTGATTGACCTGCTGCAACGTATGAATATTGCCCTCTAGAGTGGCCACTACCATGGTTACTGAGTTGGCAATATGCGCACAAGATTGATGCTGTTCAGCCGCCGATCGACTAACGCTATCCGTTTCTTGCACTAGGCTGAAAACATGATCATCAATTTGGGCAATCGCGGTTTTGGTGGCAGCTAAATATTGAGTATTGCTGTTCATCTGCTCTGAACAAAACGACATACTTTGTACCGCTTGTGCACTGGCTTGCTGGAGGTTTTCAATTAAGGTTTGGATCTTATGCGTGGAATGGGTGGTCTGTTTGGCAAGGTTACTCACTTCATCCGACACTACGGCAAAGCCACGGCCATGCTCACCCGCTCGGGCGGCTTCAATCGCCGCATTCAAAGCCAGCAAATTGGTTTGATGAGCAATATCTTCAATCACACTGATGATTTGGCTGATATCTGCGGTTCGTTTGGCTACATCAGCGATGATCTGCGAGCTTTGGGCGATGAACTGATCTAACTGCTGGTTGCCAGACACATTCTGACCCACCGTATTGAGTGTTGTGGCAACAATGCTGCTGATCTGTTGGGTATGACTGGTTGATTGAGCAATCGCTTGCTCGGTCTGATCACTGATGGTCGCTAACTGTTCGGTCGCGGTTGAAATACTGTGCATCGCCAATGTTTGCTGCTGACCAGATTGACACACCTCATCAATCGCACGTGAGTTTTGTTCACTCTGCAGGCTAAGATCATGGTTATTGGTTTTCACCTGATCGATCAGCGCTCGGTTGACTTGCATCACCTTAGCTAATTTCTCAGCAAGCAGTCTAAATTCACTGCTCCAACCAGTGGTCGTGACCTGCTGGGCATAATTACCGTCAACCAGTTGCTGAAGAATATTGAGTAGATAACCAATCGGGCGCTGAATGTGCAGTGCCAATACCGAACCCGCCACAACCAGCACCAGCACTGAACCCGCTAAAGTCATCCATTGTACCGTGACTATCGCATCTAATACCTCGGTGACGTCCGCTTGCACCGTGTGATTATTGGCCACAACATAATGGGCAACCTGGCTAATTTGTTGTGCGATTTGCTGGGTAAGCTTTTGATAATGCGCTTGTCGCTCGCTCAGTTGTTGATATTCGTTCAGTAATGCGACTTTTTGCGCGGCAAGACTTTGCTCAGAAAATAGAAATTGATTCAGTTTGGCATTGGCCGCTTGATAATCGAGCTCCTTGCTTAAGGCTGGAATTTCCTCATGTAGATAGAGCTCCTCCTCGGCTAATGTGCGCTGTAATAGTTGCAGTTGTTGCACAATCACTTGTGCGGGTTGGCGCTGATAAATAAATAACATGCGATTTGCCAGCGCAATCGCCGCATTACGTTTTTCTAAATAGGCCTCAATATCTTTTTGTAAAAACTCATCCGCGCCCACATTGCTGAGCACTCGTTTTAAGGTGATATCGACCGAGACGACTAAGTTGTCCAACTCTTGGCGATCGGCGGTGATGCGCTGCTCTTGCTGTAAAATGATCTGCTTATGCTGCTGCAATTGCTCAAGGGTTGTCGCCAGTGCGGCCAGCAAAGGTTGCCATTGATGAGGCTCAACCATCGATAAGCGGATGGCTTGTGCCACCTCTTGCTGCAACTGTTGTAACCGGTCGTTGAGTGCCAACACAGTATCGCTATAGTCACGCGAGTGTTGCAATGCGAGCAAGCTGGCTAATTGCAGATCGAGCGCTTGGCTACGATGCTGTAGTTGACTAGAAATGTCATTTAAGGTTTGCGAGTGCTGGATCACTACCGCTAAGCTGTCTTTCGCGGAAGTCGCACGATAAAGCGTCAGCGCATTAGTCAATGAAAAAATCATCAATACGCTGACAAAAGCCACAATAATTTGGGTAACAACTTTCATAAGTTTCCCTTTACGGCTGGGAAAGGGAGAGAGCAAGGTGCTCTCTCCAAAGTAAGGACAATAAATTGGGGTCAAACGGGTTAGAACCACACCTCCGCTTGCACACCAAAGTTCAGCGTGTCAGTGTCGCCATTGCGTGTGTAGCCACTATCAATTTTTTGTGCTGCTTCATCATCCCATTTGGCGTAGGTAACAAAAGCACGCAGTTGTGGGCGCGCCCAGAAGCCGGTTTCCAGCATTAAGGTCGGCGCGATCGTCACTTTATACAGACCACCATCCGCACCACCTGCGGTATCTTCTTTGACATGCTCGTAGCCCAGCTCATATTGCATGGCGAAATTTTTGGTGATTTGGTTATGTGGACGAACCCCAATCGCGAAAATGTCACGATCGATGCCAGTCACGGTTCCTGCCCACGGTGCGAAATCAGAGTCATTCTGATAGAACGCAAAAGTAGAGACTTCCCATGATTCATTCAGGTTAGCGAGACCATCAAACACAATTCGAGCCGATTTAGCATCTTTGGCATTACCATAACCCCAACCATTTTTGCCCAGCGAATCGCCCGCAGCCATGCCTTCACCGTATTGCGCGGTAATGCGTGAATAACCATTGGTTAAGCCATAAAAACTACCTAGGTTATATACCGCAGTTAGACCAAAGCCATCGGTCGGCGCATTTTGACGCCAAGAGCTTTTCTCCATGGTGTGGCCGACCAATTGGACATCAAGCCCAGTTCCGGCAATTTGTTTAAACCAAACGTTGAGTGAGAGATCTTCAGGGTAGCCTTGAGTCGAGTTATCATCTGGATTGGCACCGTTTTCACCATTTGGCGTAAAGGCGTACACACCGACATCCATTTTGGCAAAGCCAACATCGATTTTATCGATACCACCACCGGTACCGTTATATTGGATGTACTCCCAGTCAAATTGATGGCTAGAAGTATTCGAAGAGCTGTAGCGTTTACCGGCCCAAAATACCGTTTCAGGTGAGAAAGCAAAGCCGCCCATTTCCACAAAACCTTCGCGGAACTGGATGTCATGGCCATCGCCATCCACACAGTTCCAGTCGGCAGTACAGTTGGTTTCGTGCGTCAAGTTGGCACGAAACTTCGCCCATGCTCCTTCATCGGTAGTAAATTTCACCGTTGGTAACAGTTCAATTTTGGTGTTCTGCTCATTACCTAAACGGAATGAACCATATTTAGTCAGCAAACCAATCGTTTGGCTACGTGTGCCATCCGAGTTCAGTAGCAAGCCAGATTTTAAGTAACCGTGTAGTTCAGCAGAAGTGTCTAACGCCAGCGCAGGAGCAGAGGCTACCACTAAGCCAAGAATGATACCTTTCGTTAATTTATTAAGTTCCATAGTGCTTCTTCTTATCGTTACTGTACAAAAAGTTTAAATACCCACTTAGTAAAATCCCTTTAATTACGGCACCTCACCAAGGACCAGCTCACTATAGCAAACCAACAAATGGTAACGTTACGATTTTGATCACTAATTTTAGAGCAAAATAAAAAATAGGCAATATTTGAGATCCCATTATCTTTTTGGGTAACAATCTACTCTCCATCGCCATTATTCTCGTTCTATGTAGGGCTAATTTATTATTTCGATCACAATTTTAATGCATAAAAAAGAGCGCCGTCAGGCACTCTTTTATTTATAATCTTAACAAAATGAAATTAGATTATTATTATCTCTCGTCATTAGTGATTTTTTTCAATTAACGCGATACGCTGTGCAACGCATTGTGCTGAGGTCAATGGATCTTCTGGAGTATTGATCACATAATCGACTAATTGCTCGACCGTGGTCGTTAATACATGACAACGAGTATCCGAAGAGGCGTAATAGATAAAAACCTCACCATTATCACGTGCAATTAAGCCATTAGAAAAGACCACATTCGATACATCCCCCACTCGCTCTACGCCTTCAGGAGCGAGAAAATAGCCGCCAGGACGATGAATAACTTGTTTCGGATCGCTCAATGAGGTCATAAAGCTGTACAACACATAGCGTAATCCCGCCGCCGTGTTACGCACGCCATGAGCAATATGCAGCCAGCCTTTCTCGGTTTTGATCGGTGCCGGCCCTTGGCCATTTTTCGACTCTTTAATGGTGTGATAGGTTTTCGGATCGATCACATGCTCGATCTCCACCTGCGCATTATCCATGCTGACGGTCAGCCCCATGCCAATGCCGCCGCCTTTGCCTGCTTCAATAAAGCTATCTTGCGGGCGGGTATACAGTGCGTATTGGCCATCAATAAATTCTGGGTGCAACACCACATTGCGCTGCTGGGCAGAACGGGTTTTTAAATCGGGCAAACGCTGCCAGGTTTTTAAATCGGTGGTACGCACAATACCGCATTGTGCCACAGCTGCCGATTCATCACCGGGAGCCGCATGCGGATCCTTACGCTCAGTACAAAATAAACCGTAAATATAGCCGTCTTCATGCTTAACTAAACGCATATCGTAAATATTGGTATCCGGCTCATCCGTTTCAGGGATCACACACGGTTTATCCCAAAAAGTGAAGCCATCAATTCCATTGTCGGATTCTGCCACCGCAAAAAATGATTTGCGATCATAACCTTCAACTCGGGCAATTAAATAGAACTTACCATTTAATTCAATTGCCCCTGGGTTTAATACTGCATTAATTCCTAAACGTTCCATTAAAAATGGATTACTCTCAGAATTAAGATCATAACGCCATGCCAGTGGAGCATGCTGTGCGGTTAATACGGGTTTTTGATAACGAAAAAATACGCCATTCCCCGGTGTAACCGGAGTGTTTTTATACTGGGTATGCGTGGCAAACTCTGCGGTTAATTGTGCCATTCTTTGTTTGAAAATTGACATATATCGCCTTAATCATCTTATTTGATATTGATCACTTAGCGAATTAAGAGTGAAGCAAACAAAAATAACAACGTTACGAAATCAATCAACTTCACTCTTAATCTGCACCTAAGTTAGAACACTTCTGATTTGGTTGTTAGCTCCGTCATCAGATCATCAATCGTGGTATAAGCCACTGCGGAATAGGTGTCGGCAGCACCATAATAAACCGCTATTCGCCCTGTAGCTGAATCGGCTAACGCAGCACATGGGAATGCAACATTAGGCACAAAACCAGTCGTTTCATAAGATTTTTCAGGGGTGAGAATGTAATCGCGAGTGCGATATTTCACCTTCCATGGCTCATCAATATCCAACAAAGCGGCACCAAAGCTATAGACAAAGCCATTACAGGTGCCAGACACACCGTGATAGATCATCAACCAACCTTCTGAGGTTTCAATCGGAATGGGACCTGCGCCAATTTTGGTACCTTGCCACCAGCCATTACCGCCTTTACCCATCACATGGCGATGTTTACCCCAATACTCCATATCATTAGAATGGCTAAGGAAAATATCACCAAATGGGGTATGACCTGAATCAGAAGGACGATTTAGCATCATAAATTGGCCATTCACTTTACGCGGGAACAACACGCCATTGCGGTTAAACGGTACACAGGCATTTTCTAACCGAGTGAACGTTTTGAAATCTTTGGTCATACCGACGCCTAAGGTCGCACCATGATCATCGGTACACCAAGTGACGTAATAGACATCTTCAATTTTAACCACTCGCGGATCATAGGCGTAAGCAGGTTGGAATGGGTTACCTTGCTTGTCTTGCCATTGGATCGGCGCATGGTCAAATTGCCAATTTAAAGCATCTTGTGAGCGACCAACATGCAAATGTGGGCGACCATTTTTGTAATCGCAGCGGAATACCCCAATAAAAGCGCCTTCAAACGGAACCACCGCCGAGTTATAAACTCGCGCTGCCGCTGGAAATGGGTTCCAATCAATAATTGGGTTACTGCTGTGACGCCACATCACCCCTTCTTCACCCTGTAGGCGATCTTGCCAAGGCATATTCGGAATTGCTTGACCAATAATTTTTACAGACATGTTTTACTCCAAGTTTTTGCTTAATCCCACATAACCGCGTTGCTGGTTAGCAGGCACCGATGGCAGATCGGTCTTAAGCTTCTAATAATGCTAAAATTTGCGCGGTTTTTTCTTCAACTAAAGATGGGTTCGCTCGGGATTCTACGTTCAAACGCACGACCGGCTCGGTATTGGATGAGCGCAGATTAAAGCGCCACTGTGCAAACTCCATACTAATTCCATCGGTAATATCGGTGACTAGTGCCTGATCAATAAACGCATTCCATACCCGCTCAACGGCGGCGTTGGCATCATCCACTTGACGATTAATTTCACCCGAAATCGGATAATGGCTTTTGGCTTTCATCACAAACTGCGACAAGCTCAAACCTTGCACAGAAACCAGCTCGGCAATCAGTAACCACGGCAGCATTCCTGAGTCACAATAAGCAAAATCGCGGAAATAATGGTGGGCAGACATTTCACCGCCATAGACGGCATCTTCTTGACGCATCCGCTCTTTAATAAAGGCATGGCCAGTCTTCGATTGGATAGGCACCCCACCCGCTTGCTTAACCAGATCAATCGTGTTCCAAGTTAAACGAGGATCGTGGATGATTTTGGCTTGAGGATCTTTAGCAAGAAACGCTTGCGCTAACATACCGACAATGTAATAGCCTTCAATAAAATCGCCATTTTCATCAAACAAGAAACAGCGATCGACGTCACCATCCCACGCCACACCAAAATCGGCTTGATGTTCAATCACCGCATCGATGGTCGACTGACGGTTATCCACTAACAAAGGATTAGGGATGCCATTTGGAAAATTGCCATCTGGGGCATGATTAATCTTAATAAATTCAAATGGTAAATGAGCTTCTAGATTATCAATCATATGCCCTGCCGCCCCATTACCCGCATTCACCACAATACGCAGAGGGCGTAATGCACTGCGGTTCAGATAACTCAGTAGGTGTTGGGTATATTCTCGCGATATATCGTAACGTTGCGATTTTTGTTCATACAAAGCGAGATCCTGAGAGGGAATATAAGACTTGCTCGCCACCAAGGCTTTAATATCGTTCAATCCGCTATCACCACTGATAGGCTTAGATAACTCGCGCACTAACTTCATGCCGTTATACTGTTTCGGATTGTGGCTTGCCGTGATCATAATGCCACCATCTAAAGCTAAGTGACTGGTGGCAAAGTAGACCTCTTCGGTACCGACTAAGCCTAAATCCACCACTTCAACCCCGCCATCAATTAAGCCGTGCCGCACGGCAGCGGCCAACGCTTCACTACTTAGGCGAATATCGTAGCCCACCGCGACTTTTTTCGCGGGTAAATAGTCAGCATAGGCACGGCCAATGCGATAGCTAATCTCTTCGTTCAACTCATCTGGCAAGCGGCCACGAATGTCATAAGCCTTAAATGCCTTCACTAAATCCTGCATGATTTCCTCCCAAAATCGTAACGTTGCCATTTTTAAATCTTTAGGTCGTCATTTCAAGCACAAGTTGGAAATTTGCGTGATAAGTGTGATGCGGATTGAGTTTTGAATTTGGGCTGCGTTCAAAAAACCACGCCAGAGGTTGAACTCTGGCGTTGATCATCAGCAGTAAATGACAAGGTTACGATTTGTACTCAATAACATTGAGTCATTCTAACGTGGGTAGAACGTGGTCTTTTCAATGTAACGTAACGTTTTGGGATCGGCACCTTCCAGATATTTCACCATATAACGCGACAGCATATGCCCAATACGATGAAAATCTTGGCGCAATCCAGGGATCGGCGGGGTAAAAAAGCTCGGTAAATCACACGTCTCTACCGCGATAATATCAATATCTTGGCCGATCTTTTTACCAGCATCCTGAATACCCGCCACGATGCCACAAGCACTGATTTCTGAGCCACAGATAATACCATCGGGTGGATTTTCCCCAGCCATTAAACGACGCGCATAATCACGATAGTTATCAACATCGGTATCGAAAATAATGTCGCTGTCTTTACAAAACTCAATCCCAAACTCCATTGAAGCGCGCTTCACACCGTAATACTTGTGCCACGCATAGGTGTAAATATGTGAGGAACTCAGCAAACGAATACGCTGACAACCTTTGTTATACAAATAGCTGGCGGCTCGATAACCAATATCATAGTTATCAATATCCACATAGGCGTGTTCAATACTCATCTCGGTCTGACCAAAAGTGACAAACGGAATGCCCTGCTCATGCAGATAAGTCACCCGTTCATCTTGAGTTTCGGTCAAGTTAAAAATAATCCCGCCCGCTAAGTTATTTTCAACCGCATATTTAACTGGGATCAGCGGATCTTGTCCTGGTTCAAGGGGTAACACGGTCAGATGAAATGGTGTCCCCTCCAACCCTGCGGTTAAACCGGCAATTAACGCTAAGCTACCAACATCACCGACAATATCTCCTGGTTTGGTGACCGGTAATATTGCACAAATGTTGTAATTAATGCCGGTACGCAAACCTAATCCAGAAAGATTGGGACGATAGCCGAGCTTTTCCGCCGCCGCTTTGACTTTATCTTTGGTTGGCTGCTTCACATCATCGCCGTCTTTAAGCGCGCGAGAGACGGTCGTCACTGACAGCCCAGTATATTCAGCAATGGTTTTCAGAGTCGCTTTCGACATAATTATTCAACTTATCGCCATATTCAAATTCGTAACGTTAAGAAAGTCTCGCATTGATGAGGGATTCACTCAAGAGAAAAGGTGAGTTTTTTAAGCCATATCAAAAAAAACAGCTGTGGATCATCAAGTTAAGCAAACTATGGGCATGACAATTTGCTCATCGCTCGATGTTGGCTCGGCGAGAGCCCATAGAATTTTTTAAAGCGATGAGTAAAGTTGTTCGGATCTTGATAGCCGAGTCGCAGGGCAATCATCGCAATTGACCAATCTTTATTACTCAATAAATCGACGGCTTTTTTCATGCGCAATGCCACAATATAATCACGTGGTGACATACCCACCAATTGTTTCACGACCCGATTTAATTGTTCGACACTAATGAAACTGCGCTCAGCAATGGTGGAAATTTTCCAGTCGAGATGCAATTGTGATTCAACACTGTTAAATACGCTCAGCACTCGCATATGAGTATCGGAAATATTGGAATTGACATCGGACAACACTTTGACCAATTCACTCAGCATCATAGTGCGAAACGCTGAACGCCCACCGATTTCTCGGTGAAGTAGTGAAGCCAGCGACCAAATCGATTCACAACCATCAAAATGGATCACTGGACCATTAATTTTCGATAAGTTTTTCCAACTAAGGGTATCGTTTAATAACAACCAGACCATTTTCCAAGGCTGCTGTGGGTTCGCTAACTCGATGCGAAACGGCTGACCACTTGGCAAAATCGTGATGGTATTGGCTAAAATTTCATGACGACCCTGGTCAACAGTCAAAATGCCTGCGCCATCTAAGGTCACCAACACCGTATGCACCTCAGGATTGACACGTCCAACTCGATAGTTCTGTTTAAGATGAGCCAATCCAGCCATAAAAATATCGTACTGTTTCATCTCGGCGATGTCTGATCTGACCAAGAAACGCTCTTCACACTCAGAGGCAAGATACACCTCATCCACCCAGTCTTTATTCATCGCTTTCCCTACAACATGACGGATCCAAACAGATTTTTACCTTAATCTCACATTTAAAATGATGACAAGGTCACTTAAAGTGCGCGTATTACCTTCATTTAGATACTAAAACCCGATGAAAATGCTTCAATTTCGTGATGAAAATCAACATCTACTTGCGCAAACCATTAAAATTGGCATTCCGGTTGCACTACAAAGTGCCTTAGTAGCGATCCTCTCTTTAGCGGATGTACTTATGGTGAGCAGCTTTGGTACTGAAGCGACGGCTGCCGTGGGTCTGGCTTCTAAATGGCATTTTGTAGCGATTATGATCATGGCCGGTTTATCCAGCGCGAGCGGCATATTGATCGCCCAATTTTGGGGCAAAAATGATCGCTCTGCCGCGAAAAGCATCACCCTCCTGGCGATAAAATCGGGAGTGTTACTGCTACTGCCGCTCAGCATCTTGTTCGTGGTCTTTTCCAAACCGATCTTCCTTCTGCAAACCAGCGATGTGGATGTGATCAGACTTGGATCTGATTATCTGTGGTATGCCTCACCCGTCTTACTGTTAACCCACTTGGTGATCGTATTTGAGTCAACGTTACGCTCAACCAATAATGCGTTAACGCCGCTGCTGATTGCGGTAATGACCATTGTGGTGAATATTATTCTCAATTATGGTCTGATCAGCGGTCATTTTGGTATGCCAGCGTTAGGTGTTGCCGGAGCAGCATTGGCCACTACGCTAGCACGAGCTCTACAACTGATGGTTTTCTGCGCCTACTTTCATTATCGGCAGCACTGGCTAAAAACCACCTTGCCACTCAAAACTAGTTGGCTCACGTTAAAACGTAAGTACATCCGTTTAGCCATTCCGGCCGTTGCTAATGCGCTGCTGTGGGCGATTGGCACCTTAGCTTATCAAATGATTTTTGGTCATATGGGCACGCTGGAGCTAGCGGTTTATAGCACGCTTGGTCCATTTGAATCACTCTGCTATGCACTGTTTTTCGGACTATCGGTGGCCTGCTCGGTGAGCATTGGTCAACATCTCGGTAGAGCAAATTATACTGAAGCACGTAGTACTTCCTTAATATTTATTAAGATGTTTGCGCTGCTCGGGGTTATCTCAACCACGATTTTACTCGCCATACAACCTTGGCTGCTCAAATTACTCGCACTAGATAACGCACAATTTTTACCGCTCTCTCAACCTGGGCTCACCATCCTGAGTGTGGTGATCAGCTTAAAGATGCTCAATATGGTGATCATTAACGGCATATTACGAGCCGGAGGGGAAAATACTTTCTGTTTACGCACTGATTTTATAGCCATGTGGCTATTAGGGCTGCCGATTTCGGCCATCGCTGCCTTTGTTTTGCACTGGCCTTTTCACTACGTCTATCCGCTGATGATCATAGAGGAATTGGTTAAGCTCACTCTGTGCTGGCGACGCTATCGCCAATATATTTGGTTACGCAATTTAACCGATGAAAGGTAGCTCCCAATAACTGATTCGTGTGCATGACAGATAATCGCTAAGTTGATAGGTTAAATGGATAATATAACCAGGCTAGGTTAACCCCATGAAATTAAAATCATATTTATCTTCGCTACCAACGACAGATCTTGCGCTTGAACAGCAGCAACGCGACCTGATCGCATTCGTGATCGAAAACTATTCAGCATCAGAGCGTCGTGCACTTTTTCAAGCCGTGACCAACTACCGCATTGAGCAATTGGTTGCACTATTTCCAAATCGACAACAGCACAGTTGGTCGATTTTATTTACTTTGATCGACTATCGCGATCTCATACAACGTTGTCCATACACTGCATCTGTTGAATGGGCTGTAATCGAAAACGCGGCAAGTCAGTGCTATGTTCATTGGCTGGAATTTTGGTGTCAATGCGAGATTGCGGCCATCAAAGCCAAATACCCGATTGATGCGAGTTCCCCGTTACAAGTGGATCTGCCCGCCAACGACGATGCGTACTATGGGGGAGTGATTAAGCACATTGAACAATCTGAACTTTTAGTACAAACACCCAGCCATCCGCAAGGCATGTCGCTCAGTGATGCGATTGTACTGAGTAATCTTGAAGTTTTGATACAAGGTGAAAAATGGTATGAGATGCTACCATTGTTGTCACTATCAGCGGCTGGACAGCATTTTATTTTACTCAAGCATCCTGAGGATACAACATTTCCCATCTTAGTCGCTTCAATGTTGATCCAAGATTGGTCAATCAATCACCGGTGGTTAAGCTACGCGACGCCCTTTAGCCACCAACAGTGGCAATACTGTTTACCCGATCACGCTTACCAAGAGTTAACCCGTTTACAAATCTTCTCTCCTCTCAGCCTGCCAAAATGTTATTCTCTGCCGCACTTTGATCAGCAATTCCAATCACTGTTATCTGATCAACACGCAGTCTGTGAAGTGCTACGGTTAACGGTTAGTGGTAATACGCAACAAAAACTCTATTTTCTCTATCTAGCCCAAAAAGAACTTATGAATCTATTACATCAGATGGGGTATAAAATTGGCCTCACAATTATCGAACAACCTTTTATGCTCAACTTTTATCAAACCATTGATCCCAAAGCCTATTTCCACGTTGGGCATTGTGACTTAAATGACAATGGTAAGCAGACTTATCGTGGCTTGTGGAATTTTGCCATGATGGCGAAGGTCTTTAGTCAAATCGATTTTGGCCAATATAAACGCGCCGTTCGTGAACATAAAAAACACTCATCACTAGCCAAGGGATAACATGTTTAATCTCCGTTTAGAGGCGCTGATCTATGCCAAAGCCATCACCCTTTTGGCTACCGTTGCCATCGTCGCAGTGTGGCTAATCTACTATTGCTATCGCCTTAAGCAAAAAAATGAAGCGATCATTGGCACGCACAATATGCCTTACATCGCTTATTCCGTGTGTATTGTCGCGTGGATCGCCAGTAACGCCTATTTTCATACCGATTTGCTGCCCGAGTTAGGGGCAGCGGCGGGTATATTCGCCGCCAAATTTGCCAATCTTGCCTCTTTCTTTGCGTTTGCGTTTGCTTACTACTTCTCTTGCCAGCTTGCGGCCGAGCAACGTAATGGTCAGGTTTATCGATGGCAACAAGCGATTTTTGTCAGCCTCTCCATCTATTCGCTATATATTAATTTCACGCCAGGTTTAACCGTTGAACATGTTGAAATTAGCGGCCCAAGTCAATTCGTTATCGAATTTGGTCCGCATACACCATTCTTCTTTATTGGATTGCTCAGTTTTGTCGTTCTGACACTGATTAATCTCGTAGCAATGCGCGCCAATGGCAGTAAATTGACCCTAGCCAAAACTAACTACATGATCTTGGGCATCTTGGTGTTCATGCTCTCTACCGCAACGATTCACCTTGGCATGACCTATTTTATGGGCGATTTCTCACTCACTTGGTTGCCTCCCGCACTCTCGATCAGTGAAATGATGTTTGTTGGTTACGCCCTACTCAACTCACGTTTTTACAGTGGCAAATACCTTGCTTACCTTGGTCTTAATGCACTATTAGCTTGTGCAATTTTAGCCATACCGTTCGGCGCAATTTTCATTCCTCTCACCGATAGCTACCAGTGGCTAGTTGTGCTACCCATTTGTGCCGTGATTGGCATTACTTGGGATCTGCTCTACAAACGTGTCAGCCGCTATGCCTCACTGTTTATCTATCGCAATCAGCAAACCCCAGTACAGCAAATTTTGGCACTAGAAGAGGACTTCAAGCGCTCAATCGATGATGCGATGCAGCGCCTAGGCAACCTACTGCAAATTCCTGATGACAAATTGCGCTTGGTCAATAGCAACAACAATGAAAACTTCTATGAAAACTACCTGTCATCGAGCCAATCGGTGTTGGTGTTTGATGAGCTTTCCCAGCAATTGGATTACAACCTGGCGACTAAAGGCTCGATCAAAGCGTTATATGACCAGATGAGCGCTAACAACACCGCCTTAGTCATGCCATTATTCGGCCAAGGTAAGTCAGTCACCCATTTATTGGTCTCGCAGCATAAAATCAACAATCAAATGTTCTCTAACGAAGAGATCTCTGCATTACAGACTTTATTGACGCGAGTGCAAAGCACCATTGAAGCCGATCGACGGATTCGCCAAAGTCGAGCGCTGGCCCACTCGATTGCCCATGAAATGCGTAACCCACTCGCACAAGTACAATTGCATTTTGAAATTGTAAAGCAACACATCAATCATCAAGCACCCACTCCACAAATCAAACAGGATATTGAGAATGGCTTAATTGCCATTCAACGGGGACGACAACTGATTGACATCATTTTGCGCGAAGTCAGTGATAGCTCACCAGAGCATGAACCGATTGCCATGACGTCAATTCATCAAGCGGTCGGCCAAGCGGTAAGCCGCTACGGTTTTGAAAATGAGCAGATTATTGAACGAATTCATTTACCACAACAGGCTGATTTTGTGGCAAATCTGAATGAAACTTTATTTAATTTTGTGATTTTCAATCTGATACGCAACGCGACCTATTATTTTGACGCTTATCCAAACAGTCAAATTGAGATCACCACTCACATCGGAGCCTATGAAAACGTGTTGATCTTTCGAGATTCAGGACCAGGCATTGACGAAAGCATCTCACATAAGATTTTCGACGACTTTTTCTCTTACCAAAAAAGAGGGGGTAGCGGCTTAGGGCTGGGTTATTGTCAGCGGGTGATGCGCTCATTTGGTGGTCGTATTGAATGTAACTCTAAACTGGGCGAATTTACTGAATTTCACCTGTTTTTTCCGATTGTGCCCAATGCCCCTAGCGCCGAGTCACTGCGAAGCGCCTATTGTAACGATTGGCCGCAAAATCAAACCAATACTGAATATCAAACGGAAACCACTCCACAACCCATCCCCATCAATCGCCAAGTGCCGACGGTGCTGATTGTTGACGATAAGCAAGTACAACGAGCATTGGTACAAATGTATTTACAACAACTGGGAGTAAACTGTTTACAAGCCAATAATGGCCAAAATGCGATAGAGATATTTAAAGCTCATCAGATTGATTTGATCTTAATGGATGTACAAATGCCAGTAATGAATGGTTTTGATGCTAGCCAAGTGATTAAATTTCACTCGCCCGATACCCCAATCATTGCACTATCAGGTGAATCAGGCGAACGTGAACTAGAGATGATTAATCAATTAATGGATGGCCGCTTAGAAAAACCCACTTCCTTGCAAGCGCTACGTGAATTGCTCAACCATTGGCTCGATAAAAATCAGTCAGATAAAATATCACCTCGCGCTGACCAATCAATTTTTACATCTTCACTAACTTAACACGACCCCAGCAAGGCTAGATCCGTTTGATCACCCTTGCGGGGTTACCACCAATCACGACATTGTCAGCAAAACTCTTGGTAACCACCGCACCCGAGGCTACGACCACATTATTGCCTAACGTCACACCAGGATTGATGGTGGCATGACCTCCAATCCAGCAGTTATCGCCGATCGTCACCGGTTTACCATACTCTAATCCACTGTTTCTTTGGATTGGGTCGATCGGATGAGTCGCGGTATAAATTCCCACCTGAGGCGCGATAAAACAGTTATTACCAATGCGCACTTCAGCAACATCTAAAATAACGCAGCCAAAATTAGCATAAAAGTTTTCACCGACATGAATATTGACGCCATAATCGCAATTGAACGTCGATTCAATATGAATTGACTGACCGGTACTACCAAATAGTGATTTAATGATTGCGACCCTTTGCTCGGCCTGACTAACACTGGTTTGATTCAGTTGTTCGGTTTGTAAACGAGCGTTGAGACGCAGCTTCACTAACTCAGCATCACTGGGATCATAGTACTCACCAGAGAGCATTTTTTCTTTTTCTGTCATTAATATTAATCCTAAACAATCACCACCTTAATGGCACCATACTAACTTTTTGTATTATTTAGCATAAAAGCGTAACATCGCGATGAAAAACTTCTATTTTTAATCGATTGCTGTCAGCAGCATCACGTTAGGATGAGCCATTTATGCTTCAAACCTCTTGGCTATTTTGGGCGCTACTTTCTGCCTTTTTCGCAGCACTTACGGCAATTTTTACTAAATTTGGCGTCAATACCATTAATGCCGACTTTGCCACTTTTATCCGTACCTGTGTGATCTTGGTTCTGGTCGGCGCTATCGCATTTTTTACCAAACAGTTTCAATCGATCTCCGCCATTTCCCCCAAAGGGCTCACTTTTTTAGTGCTATCTGGCATCGCTACTGGCGCTTCATGGCTGTGTTATTTCCGTGCCATGAGCCTTGGCCAAGTATCCAACGTCGCTCCGGTCGATAAACTGAGTGTGGTGTTAGTCGCCATTTTTGGCGTGCTACTACTCGGCGAACAGTTAAGCCGTACTAATTGGCTCGGTATCCTATTGATCACCGTGGGCGTGATCTTAGTCGCATGGCAAAAGTAGCTTAAGCCTGAAGTAACTTGAGCCGAAAATAACTTACGCCAAAAGTAACTTAAACAAAGGTGCTGACATACAGCGCCTCAACTTTCTCTCTCGCCCATGGAGTTTTACGCAAAAATTTTAATGATGACTTGATCGATGGATCGTTGGCAAAGCAGTTAATCGCAATCTGTTGATGTAGTCTGGGCCAGCCATAATGCTCAACCAGTCGTGTGACAATTTTTTCTAAACTCAAACCGTGCAGCGGATTATTGATTTGTTGATGCATCAAATGATTCTCGGTAGTGGTAAGCGCCATCGTGATACTTTGCACAGCATTGAAAGCGATGGCTTAATATGGCCAGCATTGTACCAGACAACCAAGCTTGGTATGACCATGATAGCGATATTTCCTCGCACAATAACCTCATACAACACACTGCTCACTCAGATTTGCGGATAGATATATAACTATAAGGAATATGAAAGCAGATAAAAGCTGTGATTTATAAATAAAGTGCATGTTAATTTATCGGCAACCGTTACCGATAAGGATATTTGATATGCGGACATTACTATTAACACTCACTGCGCTCACTTTTGCTCACATCGTCACCGCCAAAGAAATCACTTTGCTCAATGTTTCCTATGATCCGACTCGTGAACTTTATCAAGAGTACAATTCGGTGTTTACGGCTTATTGGAAACAGCAAAATCATCAACCAATCAAGGTCAATCAATCTCATGGTGGCTCTGGCAAACAGGCGATTTCGGTGATGAACGGGATTGAATCTGATGTGGTGACGCTGGCACTAGCTCAAGATATTGATGCAATAGTTAATGCTGGGAAAATCGCCCAAAACTGGCAATCCCGCCTACCGTATAATTCTGCCCCATATACCTCAACCATTGTTTTTCTGGTCCGTAAAGGTAATCCCAAAAACATTCACGACTGGAGTGATTTAACCCAACAAAATATCGATATTATCACGCCTAATCCCAAAACTTCTGGTGGTGCCCGTTGGAATTATTTAGCCGCTTGGGGCTATGCATTACAAACCAGCAATAATGACGAAAATTATGCTAAACAATTTATCAAATCACTCTACAACAACGTAAAAGTGCTTGATACCGGAGCAAGAGGTGCATCGAATACTTTTATTGAAAGAGGTCTTGGTGATGTTTTAATTGCTTGGGAAAATGAAGCGTTATTAGCCATTAATCGACTCGGCAATAGCAATGTTGAGATTGTCATTCCGAGCATTTCCATCTTAGCCGAACCTAGCGTCTCTATTGTCGATAAAGTGGTTGATAAAAAAGGCACCCGAACCATCGCGGAAGCATACCTTAGCTATCTTTACTCCCCAGCCGGACAAGAAATTGCCGCTAAAAACTTTTATCGCCCCCGTGATAAAAATATCGCTTTAAAATATGCCCATCAATTTCCAGAATTAACACTATTTACTATTGATCAATTTTCCGGATGGGCAAATGCCCATGAAAAACATTTCACACAAGGTGGGATATTCGATCAAATAAGCCAACGCTGAGGCAATTCATCATCGATTGATAGGTGACCAAGGGAGCATTATTGTGCTCCCTTGGTTCTATGGTTAGAAATAATAATACTGTTAGTTTATTAATTTTGATTCACTACGTGATGACTTTGTACTGCTGCTCGAGATCGCTTAATGGGCGTGGACGACTAAAATAATAACCTTGTAAACCCATTAAACCAAACCCGCTCAGATGCTGGACATGCTCCTGAGTTTCAACACCCTCGACAACAATTTCATAGCCTAGACTACGCCCCATACCAATCATGTGCCCAACAAAATTCAGTTGAGCAGGATCGTCACCCAAATCAGAAATAAATGACCGATCAATTTTTATTTCATTGAGTGGCAGCATTTTTAACATTGATAACGAGGAAAAGCCGGTACCAAAATCATCCAATGATATCGTGACTCCCGCCTCCCGAAGCTTATTCAGTGACGAAATACAGAGTTCATACTGTTGTATCGCGGCGGTTTCAGTAATTTCAATACAGAACAGTGACAACGGCAGTTGATATTGCAAAATGGTTTGTAGTAACTCATCAGCGAAACTACGCCGGATCAACTGTTTAGCACTTATATTGATGGCGATATGCTTAAGCGATCTTAACCATGCCGAACTTTGAATATCACGACAGACGCGATGTAAAATCGAATCTCCCAATTTATTGATCATGTCTGAGTTTTCAGCGATTGAAATAAATTGTTCCGGTAATACTTGACCGAGTTGTGGACTATTCCATCTTGCTAAGGCTTCAACACCCATCACCTGTTGCGATTGACTGCACAATTGAGGTTGATAATGTACTTCTAGTTCATCCCTTGCGATCGCCAAATTGAGATAATACTCAACCTTGACGGTACTTTGAGCGTCTAGCTGCATTTGGTTACTGTACTGAACCACTTTTCGGCCACCGAGACGTTTCGCCTGATACATCGCAGCATCGGCACACTTGATCAAATCATCAATCTCATGACCATCTTCCGGATAAAAGGCAATACCAATACTAGCTTGACTGGTTAGCACAATATCCTCATGACACATCGGCTTTTCGATAGCCCGTAAAATTTGGCTAGCTAATTCAATCGCTTGGACTGGTCTCTCGATAGGGTAAAAGACCAAAAACTCATCACCGCCAAGACGCGCCGCACTATGTTGCTTTTCCAGCGTCGCCAATAAAGCCTGCGAGACATGGCATAACAGAGCATCTCCCACATGATGGCCAAAAGAATCATTAATCAGCTTGAAGCGATTTAAATCCATTAACATCAAAGCAAAACGCTGCTGAGGGAAATGACGAATACTGGTCGCAATCTCCTCGCGAATTTTACGCCGGTTACCAAGACCAGTCAGCGCATCGAAATACGCCATACGATGGATTTTTTCTACGTTCTCTTTCTGGTTGGTAATATCGGTCATTGAACCAATAAACTGCCTTACCCTTTGCTGCTCACTATATACAATTGCACCACTTGCCAACACCCACAAGTAACGTTGATCATGATGACGCAACCGAAATTCAATTTTAAATGGAGCATCGCTATTTAAGTGGCGATCAATTTGCGACTCAAAAGCCGATAAATCCTCTTCATGGATCAACTCAAATAAGCTTTCAACATCGACATCATGTTCTGGTGTCCACTGTTTATAACCTAACATATTGATTAAACGCTGGTTAAAGCGCACCACATGTTGGTTCAGATCCCATTGCCAAATCCCATCATTTGAACTATTAGAAACTACTTTTAGTTGCTGCAATAATTGTTTGGAATCCAACTGACGCAGGGTACTGGTTTTTAAAAGCGCATCCCGTTCAATAAACAGCGCCAACATATCTAAATAATTATTAAACACATATTGCGTTGCAATATGCTGTGGTTGGCTTAAATCATCCACCACCGTGATAAGCTGCCAGCTCTGCTGCCTGCCGGTAAAAATCGGGATCACCGTTGCCACAAAATGGTCATGGGTATGAATAAAAGGAAACTCAGTGATTGGACCAGCCGCATCCATAGTCGATAGGGCATGAACGGGTTTGGTCATGCCCTTTTTCACCCAGCTTTCCACTCGAATAAGCCCATTATCACTCTGTGCTAAACAAGCCCATTCCAGCTGATTACCGTACAAACTATGAGCATCTAAAATAGATTGAAAGCCATTCTGAGCTTGTGAATAAAAATTTTCGAACACTTCGGCTGGCGTGCGACCGTCTAAATCCAGTAGGTGATGCCTGATTGAAGCCACATTGTCCGGTGTTTGTTGTGCAGCATGACGATTACCACATGATTGACGAATGATGAGCTTTTGATCAACGAGATGAATATGACGAGAAAAAGGTGCACCGGAAATTCTTTGCAGCGCGCGCAAAAATGCCGTTTGGATCAGACATTCTAATTGTTGATCTAGGGTCGTGAGTGGCGGCGTCACTTGTTGACCCATAAAAATATTATCAACCCCAACCACCGCGACCTCGCGAGGCACATCGACATGTTGATGCTTAAGTTGCTCAATTAAACCGATCGCATTGTGGTCAGTGGCACAAATGATGGCGGTACATTGAGCCTTACGCCGCATAAACTCAACCGCAGCTTCTCGACCACCGGCTAACGAACAGTTGCTGACACAAAATAAATCATCGACATTAAACTGACCATGATGCTGATAAACCGCCGACTGATATCCTTTTAAACGAGAGCGGACATCATTCACGGAAAGGTCGCCACAAAAGCCAATTCTGCTATGTCCTTGTTCCATCAGCCATTGGTACAGTAATACTACCCCATCACTCTGCCGGCTCTCAAATTGCTCAACCGCGAGCGGAGCATAACTGGCACCAATTGATAGCACTGGAATATCTTGTGCGAGAAAACGCTCTACCAAAGCAGAAGAAGCCGCGTGTAGCACCACAAGTAACGCGTCAAGGTGCTCAATGCCAATCGGCAGATCGAAATCGCGCTTTTCACCACTGCGAATAAAGAGCAGATTGACATTATGCTGCTTAGCCATACAACGTAAGGTAGCGTTGATTTCGCCCATATAAAAGCCACTTAGCATGGGTAAAATAACGCCAATCGTCGGGCGAGAGCTGGGAACAACTGAATTGTATGATGTTTTCATATTCGCCATATCCATACTAATCCCTTATTTTATAAGGCATAACGTAGGGGGATCATAAAGTTCCATCCTATGTTCAGCATGACGAAAAAACAAATCTTCACTCGCAAAACTAAGATCAAGCTCTACCCTGGTGAGAACGTTTGCTTTTGCTACTGACTGCCTGACGTTTTAGTCCCACGAATAAAATGTTAAGATGATCACATCAATGCTGTTGTGCTGATAAGCGGTGTGCGAAATACCTTTGGTACCCAATAATACTTATTTTATTTTTTAGTACCTCACCTAATACCCCATCAGCTAACAACCAAAAATTAAAGGCAATAAATTCAAATGGTTAATAACAAAATTCAGTGGTTTCCTGGTCTACCGCGATGACATTCCAAGACGTTTAATTAAATTTAATTTATACTAATAAAAACATGAACTTAACGCACATTTTCATATAGTAACATCCCAGTTCATTTCACTATATCCACGATTTTTTGTACCCCATGTTGTACCCCATGGAATAGAACCACTGTATAATTGAGGAACAGCCATCGAGGAGATCACATGCCCAAATCAACAATAAGATTGACCGACCGTGAAATTAAAAACACCCCTGTTAAAGATAAAGAATATATCCTGGCTGACGGCAATGGATTGAACATTCGTATCAGGCCAAATGGCACTAAGTCGTGGCAGTTCCGATACTGTGACCCCGTAACTAGCAAGGTTAAAAAAATTTCTCTTGGTTCATATCCCAAACTAACTCTCGCTGATGCAAGAAAAATCGCACAGGAGCACCGGAACCAAGTGGCAAATGGTGTAGACCCAAAGCAACAACTTAAAAAACTAAAGCAAGAAGCAGAAAGAAGAGAATCAAGTATTTTTCTTCATATTGCTCAGCTATGGTTCGAAAGAAAGAAGAAAACCATCAGCGCTGCCCACGCCGAACGAATTTGGCGTACACTGGAAAAATACGCACTACCCAGGCTTGGTAATATCCCTGTTGAGGAAATTACTCGCAGAGATACGATCCTAATTCTTCGTCCTCTAGAACAAGCTCAAAAGCTTTCAACCATTAAACGTATTTGCCAGTCACTAAATCAGATTATGGAATATGGTGTCGATAGCGGGATTGTCAATGCAAACCCACTAACCAGAATGATAAATGCATTTGAAAGGCATGATGTTAAACATATGGCCACAATACGACCTGAAACTCTCGGGGTATTTCTCTCAAGATTAGAAAGTAACAAGAAAATTCAAGATAAGACTAAGTATTTATTGCTATGGCAACTATATACAATAGCAAGGCCCAAAGAAGCAGCTAGAACACGCTGGAAAGACATTGATTTAGAAAATAAATGCTGGACTATTCCCGCGTCTGAAATGAAGCGTAGAAAGGAGCACAAAGTTCCCCTATCAGACGAAGCTATTGAGATTTTGTTAAAAGTAAGCCCTCAAAGTAAAGGTAAAGAATTTGTCTTCCCAGGAGAACGTGATCCAAATAGTCACATAAGCGTATTTACGGCTAATGCCGCTCTCAAGCGCAGTCTCGGCTTTAAAGGAGAGCTTGTTGCCCATGGACTACGAGCAATTGCTTCTACTACACTACATGAACAAGGTTTCAATACATTACACATCGAAGCATGTTTATCTCATGCAGATCAAAATGAAACACGGGCTAGTTACAACCGCTCAGACTTTTTTGAACAGCGAAAAGAGATCATGAGCTGGTGGAGTGATTTTATCGTCAATTCAAATAAATAAAGGATTATACGAAAAGTTGCCCCCGATGGTTGAACACATGGTCTAACTCCTTAATTTGTTGATCCGCCGGCGGTAATTAAACCAATGGATCATTGCAATGAGTCCATCCAATATTAATTTGTGCAGTACTGAGGTTTACTGGCTGCTCAGCGTACATGCCATTACGTAAATGGTTGCTGATGATGCATGCGGCTCATCAAGTACGATAGGAAATAGGGTTTGCACCACATCTGGCTTAGACCAATAAAAGAAGGCTTAATACTGAATGTCGTTGGCTAAGCAAAATTGGGGACCACTTCTATTTTGCTCCAATCACCAACATGGGGTCGATGCCAGTCAATGAAAGGATTACTAGGACGTATGCTGGGTATGCCAATTGAATAGAAACTTTCATCTAGTACCTCATTTCGTGACAGCACACGCTTCAATCAACTTGGTTCTGTACAAATATGCAACAACAAGGTACAATGTTAAGTACATAATAAAGTGCTCAGGTGTATTATGAAAACAAGTATAATTTATGCAGAAAAAGCAGTGTCATCAAGTGAAGCTAGAAAGCATTTTAAAGATTGCTTATCAGGGGAGCCCGTTGTGGTTTTATCAAACAATGAGCCGGCTGGTTATATGATGAGCGCCATTTTTTTTGAAGGGCTGATGAAAGCTTTAGAAGGCAAGAATGCTAACTTTGTTTCATCATTTAGGCCAATGAGTGCTCGCTTAGAAGTCATTGCTCATCTGAATGCTCAAGCATTAACAAACCTTGATGAGAGTATTTTAGGTGAGTTTCAAGAGTGAGTAAGTTATTAAATGTTAGAATTTTTAAGCATAAAATCTTAATTGATTCACTTACTGAAAGTGAGCTTCAATCTTTGACTAAAGACTTTAGGCACTATAAGGAAACTGGTCAAAAACCAGATTTTTTTGGTCGAGATGAAGCTTATGATCATCCCAACACACTACCAATATTGAAGTCAGAGGAAGTGAAGCACATTCACTTAGCTTCTAGTGATGCACCGTTCTTAAGTTCAATCCAATTTTACCAAACTAGTGATAAGCACTTAGTGTATTGTCAAGGCTGGAATGATCTTCGTTGTTTTCTGTTAATTGCTATCCTTGCACCAGACGCTCATGAGCAAGCCCGTAATCGAACTATCATGCATAACTTAGGCTTGATAGCTGAAAAATTTAGGCTGCAATTCTAAATCGCTTTTGTCCATAGTTGTGTCACAAGCCTCAATAGGTTCATAGTGACTCCTTGGTTGCGAGGGGAATCACTAAGCGCCGGAAGAGTAATACCGTTTATCTTCAGCGAACGGTATTACTCTAGGCTGAAATTTTTCCATCAGTTAGAAAAAGAATGTTGTTTGACAGTGCTAAACGATTTAACAACTGACCGAATCTGTATCACGACAACCAAAATAAAGAAAGAAGCCAGTACCATAGACACAGGTCTTTCAATAAATGCCAGTAAATTACCGTTAGATTTGATCATTGAAGATAGCAGGTTTTTTTCCAACATAGGCCCCAAGATCATACCAAGAATGATGGGTGAGATCGGGTATTGAGCGCGCTGCATTAGATAACCAACGACTCCCATTCCTAACATAACAACAATCGATGATAGAGAGTTATTGATAGCAAATGATCCCACTGTACTGAATATAATGATGATGGGATAAAGAATGGCTTTATCAATAAAAATAACTCGTTTAATAAAGTTAACCACTAACATCGCAAGTGGAATCAGAGCAAGGTTAGCAATAAAAAACAAAATAAACACAGCATAGAGCTTTTCTGGCTGAAACAAGAATAGCGTTGGCCCAGGATTCATGTCTTTCATGTACAGCACACCGATGATGATCGCTGCTGCCGAGTCACCGGGAATACCAAACACTAGTGATGGAATCCAGCTTCCGGCTAGACTTGCATTATTACTTGAAGAAGCATCAATGATCGCTTCTTCTGAACCTTTACCGTACTTCTCTGGATTTTTGGAAAATTTTTGTGATAGTGCATAAGAGATCCACGCAGCAATATCAGCACCAGCACCAGGTAAGGCTCCAATTAAGGTTCCTAGGATACTACTACGGCAGATATTGAACTTGAATCGCCACATTGTACGAGGAACGCCTTTAAACAAATTAAAGCTTGATTGAGTTGGAATCACATCCTGTTTTCTGTTGGTGATTTTACCTGCGTAATATTCAATAGCACCAGAAATTGCAAACAAACCAATCATCGCAGGAATAAAGCTAATGCCCTGTAACATACTAACTTCACCAAAAGTAAATCTTGGTACCCCTGTGATTTGATCGTAACCCACACATGCAAGTAATAGCCCAAAACACAGAGTGACCATCCCTTTCAGAGGTTGATTACCAACAACCAGTGTTGCACATGTTAAACCTAGCAAAGAGAGCCAAGTGTATTCATAAGAACTGAACTTTAACGCAAAATTAGCCAACATCGGTGCAGCGATCATCAGGATAATAGCGCCAATAATTCCACCAATAACAGAGCTAGTTAGCCCAAGACCTAAGACACGATTAAGTTTCCCTTGTTTTACCAGTTCGTTTGAGTCAGCAACATAGGCCGCTGATGCAGGTGTTCCTGGGATCCGGAGTAAAGCTCCAGGAATATCACCGGCATAAATAGAAGACGCACCAATAGAAATCATAAGCGCTAGAGCTGGAATTGGATCCATAAAAAAGGTGAATGGAACCATAAGTGCTATCGCCATAGTAGCGGTTAAACCTGGAATAGATCCTACGACCAATCCAAAAAGTCCAGCAGCAGTGACTGCTAAAATGGCATTAAGATCAATATATTGAAATGCATTAATTAGAACAGACATGTTGACCTCCTAGAACCAAATTCCTTCGGGTAACGCTACCATTAGCAGGCGACCAAAAACGTAGTAAATGAAGCCAGAAGCGACAACTGAAAATACTGCATTCATTACAAGTTTTTTCGGATTACGCAGGCACATAAGCACAAATAACATCAGAGAGGCGCAGATTAAAAAACCCAAGTAAGAAATCAGATAAATAAAAAGTCCTATTGATACAATAACAAGTAATAATGCCCTGATTTCCATTGAGCTAAATTTTATTTTTCTTGGCTGTTGGCGGAATTGAATAACACCATCCAGAACTGTAAATGCGAGTAATAAAGCACTAAGTATGGTCGGCATAAATCCAGCACCATATTGACTAATGCCGCCATACTGACTAACACTTGCAACAAGAACTACAAAGGCAAAAATACCAATGAAAAATTGGGACAGTGGTAATGAACGCATAAAACACCTACGAATTCCACAAAATGAATAACTGTAACGAACGCCACAGTCTGCTCAGTAATAGAGTGGAGCGCTTAACTCCACTCAAGACCGTTATTTCTTCAGCTTACCGATAAGCTTGCCATATGTTTCATCTTCATTTTTCATGAACGCTTCTAAGTCATTACCATAAAGTGGATAAACTTCAAAACCTTGCTTAGTCGCAAATTGTTGAAGTTTTCCTTCAGCAAAAACTGCTTTCATTGTTTCGATCAATTTTTCCTGAACTTCGGTTGGAATACCTGCAGGTGCAACAAGCGTATTCCATGTAGAAAAGCTGTATTTATAGTCGGTTGCTTCTTGGAAGACAGGAATGTCTTTATAAAGCCCAGTATTAGTTTCGGCCATCGTCACTAAGTTTTTCACCATACCTGCATCTACCATGCTCTTGGCTTCACCAGGGGAAGATGTTGTAAAATCAATACCACCAGATACCAACTCCATTAAGGCTGAACTTGAACCTTCAGAAGGCACGTAAGTCACAGCATTAGAATCGACCCCGATTGCGTCCAACATGCCGATAAGATTCAGGTGCCAGCCAGAGTTCAGTCCACTCCCCGATGCCTTAAGTGCACCAGGATGTGCTTTAATGTAATCCGTCAGTTCATTGATATTTGAAAACTTCGAGTTAGAAGCAACTTGAATACCACCAAGGTTTACAGCTAACCGTGTGATTGGTGTGTAGTTTTTGTAGCTAAGATCGGTAATTCCTTGGTGGTGCATCATCCCTATTTCAACGGTAGCAATACCTAAGGTATAACCATCCGTCTTACCTTTTGCTATAGCATCATGGCCAACTACACCTGCACCACCTGTACGATTAATAACGTTAACATTGACGCCAAGTTTTTTCTGTAAACCTTCAGCGACAAGACGTGCGACGGTATCAGTGTTACCACCGGCCCCCCAAGGCACAATGATTTGAATAGGTTTTTCTGGCCATGCAGCTATTGCTGAAGATGAAGCTATTATAGTGGCAGTGATCAGGCTGAGTTGTAGGGCTCGTTTCATGATGGAACTCCTGTAATAGTTTTACGTTTTAGGAAGTTAAATTTTTCTAGTTATTTAGTTATTGCTTTTATTGTTTCCCGCTCAGATTTAGCTGCAGCAGCTATTTGGTCGAGAATGACACCAAGTCCCCAAAATTTTTCCAGAACATCAGCATCAGTGGCCCGACTATACGTGGATCTAAAAGTACCAAGACGTTGGTGGAACACTTTGGCATTCTTTGGGTAACCAAGAGTTTCAGTCACTGCACTCAAGGAAAGGAACCACGATAATTTTTTTGCATAATCTGGTGCATCTGAAGCATGGTGATATAGCCAGTGGTAAAGATCTGGGTGGAAATTAGTAAATACACCACTAAATCCTTTAGAACCGTGTTGCATTGATTCATAAGCAATAGCCGCATTAGCATTGATAATTGCAAAAGGAGTGCCTTCAACAAGTTTTACTCGGCGCTTAACGGTTTCTAAATCACAACTAACATCTTTCAGAACAACAAATCGCCCCGAGTTAGCACAGAACTTAATCTCATCATCGGTAAGCAGACGCCGATATGGAGCCGGACATTCATAAAGACCTAACGGCATATCTGCTGGCAGAGCATCCATTAATAGTTTGAGATTGTTCAGAAATACTTCGGTACCTTCATTGTTTGGATCTAAGCGATTCGAGACTAAGACCAATGCGTCAATACCGGTCTTAGCAATCGCATTCAGTTCCGTGATTTGATCATCAATATCCGGAGAAATGTGCCCAGAAGAGATAACTGGTACTCGCCCATTCGTGTAATCGACTACAAATTGAGACAACGCAACACGTTCTTCAAGAGACAAGAACAGCATTTCGCTCGATTGACATACGGCAAACAGAGCATCGGCACCATTATCGATATACCAATTAATCAGATTTTCTAACCCTTGGTAATCAATTTCGTTCTCGTCAGTAAATGGTGTTAGCATGACCGGAACAATTCCTTCAATACTTTTCATTATCTTTGTCCTACATTAAGCAATATGTGTTATTAAATTACTTTGATGGATATTTGTTGCTGAAGCATACGAGCTTCAACTAACACATGATTGGGCATATTTGCAGCACCTTCTCTTTCTACTGCAAGTGACGCAAAAGCCGTGGCATAAAGAGCAGCCTGAGGAAGTGTTTTTCCTTTTGCTAATGAAGCAGCAAGAGCGCCATTAAATGAATCTCCTGCGCCAGTGGTATCAACCGCAACTGCGTTATATGCGGGGATATGAGCGTATTGTTCACCGTCAAATAGCACGGACCCCAACCGCCCCATAGTGATAATAATAAATTTCGCACCTTTATCATGAATAACAGCAGCAGCTTTTTTTGCTGATTCGATATCAGTAATTTCTATACCAGAAATCTGTGATGCTTCTGTTTCATTTGGAGTAATAATATCAGCATTGGCAATAAATTTATCCACTTCCGACGAGTACGGTGCAGGATTTAAAATTACCTGAACGTTTAACCCTTTCGCCAATTTCATCACGCCATCAATTGCATCAAAATTATTTTCTAACTGAACAAGTAGTACTTTTGAACCACTGATATAAGGTAGTAACTCTGCGACTTCTTCACTGGTAACAAGGTGATTTGCACCAGGGCAGATGGCAATAAAATTTTCACCATCATCATTAACATAAATGACTGCGCTACCTGTTGATGTGGTTTCTGCTTCATAGAGAGAAACAGACTCTATACCACAGGCATCAAAATGATTACGTGCGAACTGGTTAAATTGGTCTTTACCCACCTTAGTTGCAAAATGGACTCGTGCACCAGCAGAATGTGCTGCTAACGCTTGATTTGCACCTTTTCCACCAGGTCCAAAAGTCGTCTCTTTAGCTATCAGTGTTTCTCCATTTTTCGGGAATCGATTCACTTTCGCGACAATATCAACATTGAAAGAACCGAATACACACACTTTTCCTGACATAGGCATTGAAGATACTCCCCTTGGATTATGCGTTGAATAAGTCGTGTGATGAGTTTGCATTAAATGACGGATGTCCAAATTACTATCACCCTGTAATAAATCATTTTGCATAAGATGTTTTTTCAAAGAAACGCCCCCATGATGCCTAACGACCAAACCATCACCCTGGAGTTGAGATAAATCGGTACGAATTGTTTCTTTCGTAACGCCAAAATGAGAGGCAAGGAAAGAGACACTTGCTTGCCCTTCGTTACGCAGTAACTGAATAATCTTTTCTTGGCGCGTTTCTTTGTACATAGCTCATCCTTACTGTATGACTGCATTCTATTAATTTTGGGGATATACGGATGGGAGTGCATTCAAACAAAAAACAGATAAACAAAAACAAACAAAAATCTCTCTAATAAAGAGTATTTGGTGTGAGCTTATTCTCAATAGTTTTGAATTTATTGCTGATTTTGATAAGAAAATCGCGTTTTTAAGGTGAGATATTTACTTTAGCAAACACGTTTTGACATAACGGACTGGCTTAAGATCTTGTCATCCATGGATTGGAATCGAATCTGATGCTTACGAACTAACTGGGGTTCAAAGCTTGCCTCTCGATCGCGAGGTACATCACTCGGGACATGTCCATCATCAGTGATGATCGACTTTGATGAGTAACCATTGCGAGCATTGGTACTGGGTTTAGAAGTGTGTTTTTCATAGCCAAGGTGCTCATCAAGTTCAGCATTGAGCGCCGTTTCAATGGTCACCTTAGTTAGCATTTTACGGAAGTCATCCAGATCAGATTCTGTCTTAATTGACTTGGCTGCTTCACGCGCAAACGCTTCTAGTGCTTTCTTATCCATAATGTCTATCCTTAATCTTTTCAGACTTAAGCTTAGACAATTACACAGAAATCAGGACAGTCTCAATAATGATGGTCATTATTTCACTTTCAGATATGCGTCCTTTACTGTTTCGCTTTCGCTCACCGCATTCAAGTTGAAATTTTTTCCACTGGGGAATAAAAGACTGACAAAAATCGTCGGCATGACAAAATAAGTCGGTTAGCTTTTTCATAGCTGGTTCCTCTGCGATGATTTCCTTCTTGGTCGAAAGATCTGATCGCAGAGCCAGCTTTTAGTTCCCACCTATTTTTATCCCGAGTTCAGGTTAATTAACGAAATTAAACTCTTAATCGATCTTTCCCCAACCTTGATAGAAGGTCTTTTAGAGTAATTTCATATTCTTCAAGGTAGGTCAACAGTTGTGTTCTGCCCAAAACTTCAACACCACATGTGGCAGCAATTTCATGAGTTCGCTTAGCTAACAAAGGTGAATTGGTAACAAAAATTAAACGCTCAAAAGAACTTCTCATTACTGATTCATAAATAGGTTTAGCAGAATGAATCTCCTGTATCCCTTTATAACCATCATATTGTCGTTGCGTAAACTTAACCTGAAGCAAGATATTGCCGCTGTTATTAAGTAGTACACCATCAGCACCATGATCAGCACCATTGTTCGTCAACCAAGCGCTTTCACTATCCGTAATCTTTGTCAGCAATTCTAAACATAACGCTTCAAATTGCTGCCAACTTAACTTATCAAGTTCAGCCGCTGTAATACGTTTATCAATCAAATCACCAGAAACGACTCCCCCGACACCATCTGGCTGTGGAACAACATCTTCTGGTGTAACAACAGCATCCTTCAGCAACGTTTTTTGGGTAAGTAGCCTATGTAGGTTTACATCAAATGATTCAAATTCAGGGTGATGTAACAGAGGGATGTAGATATGAACCTCTTTTTCCTGTCCGATACGATAAACCCTATCCGTCGCTTGAGCTTCTTTAGCCGGGTTCCAGTGCCGCTCTAAGTGAACCACATGATTCGCACCAACCACAGTTAAACCGACACCAGCCGCGACTGGAGACATTACAATTAAATTAAAGCCTTCTTTCGCTTCGAAGTCTGAAATCATTGATTTTCGAGTTGGGATAGATTTATGCTTTGCTACGGCTTTCGCATCACCATTAATCACTGAGAGCGGACCTAGGTTATAGATCTGCCCCAAAGTCACGCTTAAGAAACTTTGCAATCGTTTGTTAACCGCAAAAATAATGCACTTTTCTTGTTTGCTTCGTACTCTGTCTAAAGTCTCAAGCAAGGAAACTAGTTTTCCTGATTCTCCGTATAAAGCTCTAGCTGATTTTGCATTTTTGGGAATATCAAGGCGACCTCCATCACTTAATCTAGGATGTAGCGAACTATCTCTTAGCCGCATCAAAGTGGTAAGTGCGTGACTCTCTTCATTCTCGAGTTGATTGCTAATAGTCCCTTCGTAAACATCTCTCTGGTAGCCAACCATTGTCGACTTAAGTTCTTCTAAATACTTCCAGTTTTCAAATTCTCCGCCAGCATACATATGTTTTAGAGGTAACCCTTTAAGGTTGTCCTCTTTAATGCGCCTCAGCATCAATGCCCCAACAGCTATACGAAGTTCTCTTCCAAGCCTAGCTCTTATTTCTTCAACTTCATCACCAGCAGCTTTAAGAATTGGTGAGATATACCGAGCACGAAATTCTTGATAGCTACCCAGATGGCCTGGGCAAGCGGTATCCATTAAACACCAAAAATCGGCTAAGCTGTTTTCTACAGGCGTACCCGTAGCCACTAGTTTGAAATCAGCTTTTAGGCCTTTCGCTGCACGAGTTTGAAGTGCATTTGGGTTTTTAATGTTCTGGGCTTCATCGAAAACTACGATCCCCCAATCAATCAAACACATGGAGAACTGGTAATCGCGCAAGGTTTGATAAGTAGTGATAACCAATCGCTCTGGTAGATCTAAACGGCTCAGACCAAAGTGTTTCCCAACTTTCAAAGAATATTTGGGTTCTAAACAATCATCAGATGTGCTCTGGCCTCGAATCTCTACGCCAGCCATGCGATAATCATTTAACTCAGCGGCTGATTGCAAAATAACCACATCTTTGAATGGTGAGTGTTTAAAGGTTTTATCTACCTCATCCTTCCAATTCTCCAATAAACTCAAAGGAGCAACTATCAACGTAGGTTTCTTCGTTTCACCACTAATTTGTTGTCGTTGATAAATATGTTCGATTGCTGAGAGGGCCATAAAAGTCTTACCTAACCCCATGTCATCAGCTAGCAAGGCTCCACTAATTTTCGAGTCTGTGCGTATTTCGGTGATTGCGATCGCTCGTTTCGGTTTATTCCGATCACCTGACTCTACCATTTTTCTCTCTTCCTAT